>JAZUJQ010000096.1:0-5003 GCA_045642845.1 Kiritimatiellia bacterium | reverse complement strand
CGTGCCCGACGGCGCGAAAGACCCGTCTCTCATTCTTTCCGTGAACATCGCCGGCACGCTCAACGTCGCCGAAGCACTCCGCGCCGAAGCACCGCGCGCGAGGATGCTTTTCATTTCGACGGCGCAGGTCTACGGCACGGCCACGGAGTCGTCCGCGGAGTTCCCGCTGCGCGAAGACTCGCCTCTCCTTCCGCTTTCGCTCTACGCGATCACGAAAGTCGCTGCGGAAAGAGCCCTTCTCGCGCTTTCCGCCACGCACGGATTCGACGTCGTGATCGCGCGTCCCGGCAACCACATCGGCCCCGGACAGTCGCCGAAATTCGTGGCCACGTCGTTCGCGGCGCAGGTGCTCGAAGCGAAGGCGGGACGGCTCAAAAAGATGCGCGTCGGCAACCTCGAGAGCATCCGCGATTTTTCGGACGTGCGCGACATCGCGCGCGCCTACCGGCTGCTCGTCGAAAAAGGCCGCACGGGAATGGCGTACAACATCACGACGGACAACCACGTCCGCATCGGCGAACTGCTCGCGACGCTCCAGCGCCTCGCCGGCACGGATGTGAAAACGGAAACCGACATGGCGCTCTACCGCCCGACGGACGCGTTCCAAAGCATCGACACCACGCGCCTGTTCGCCGACACCGGCTGGATTCCGCGACTTTCTCTCGAGCGGACGCTCGGGGACATTCTCGCCTCGCTCGAGGCGCAACACACAACCGCAGGAAAACCGCAATGAAAAGCAAGTACCGCGTCGCCGCCCAGATGTTCGGCTTCCGCGACTACATCAAGACCCCCGACGACATGCGCAAAACGCTCGCGCGCGTCAAAAAAATGGGGTACGACTACGTTCAGATTTCCGGGTTCGGTCCGATCGACATGGCCGATCTGAAAAAAATCTGCGACGAAGCCGGCGTCGTTCCGATCGGCGCGCACATCGGCATTCCGCAGTTCCGCGCGGATGAAAAGAAGGTGCTCGAGGATTGCAAAAAGCTCGGCATTTCGTACGTGGCCATCCCCTGGCTCGACGCCTCCGAGCAGAAGACGCTCGCCGACTGGAAGAAGCTCTTCCGCGAATTCGAGGGCTACGCCAAGCACTTCGCCAAGGCCGGAGTGAACGTGCAGTACCACAACCACGATTTCGAATTCCAGCAGTTCGGCGTGAAAAACGGCAAGGGCGGGAAAACGCTGCTCGACATGTTCTACGACGGCACGTCCGCCATCCAGGCCGAACTCGATCTCGGCTGGGTCGCCCGCGGCGGTTGCAATCCCGAAAAATGGGTCGCCAAAGTGGCGGGACGCATGGACCAGGTCCACTTCAAGGACTGGGGAATCTGGAAGCGCGCCGACGGCGGCCTCGGCCCCGAATTCCGCGCGCTCGGCGAAGGTTCGCTCGACTGGCCCGCGCTCGTCAAGGCGTGCAAAAAGGCCGGGGTCAAGGACTTCATCGTCGAGCAGGACACCTGGATCGCCACCGGCGATCCGTTCAAAGAATACGCGATTTCGCGTCAGTACCTGAAGGGTCTCGGACTCTGATTCAACGGCGCGTGCCGACGCCGCGCGGCGCCGGCACGCCACTCCCTCCGACCGGATGAAACTCGTAACGCGCTACCTTCTGCGGCAGTATCTCGGGCCGCTTTTCACATGCCTGATCGCGTTCAACGGGCTTTTCATCCTGTTCGATCTGTTCGGAAGACTGTCGCGTTTCATCGACGCGGATCTCTCGTTTCTGACCGTTCTGCGCTACTACGGCGGCGTCGTGAGCATGTATTCGCACTGGTTCATTCCGGCTTCGTGCATGCTCGCCACGCTTTACACGATGTGGAAACTGTCGCACCACAGCGAAATCACGGCCATGCGCGCCAGCGGCATTTCCTTCCACCTGCTCACGCTTCCGTTCTTCGGCGTGGCGCTCGGCATGGCGCTGCTGTCGTTCGCGAACGCCGAATACATCGCTCCGAACGCGAGCGCATGGTCGGAGAACCTGAAGGATTCCGGCTTCGCGCTCAATGCGGACCGCCTGCGCAAAAACCACATTTATTACAACGCCACGGCCAGACGCAAGTGGATTTTCGGAGAAGTGGACGCCTCCTCCGAAAAGGGTTTCTCGCATCTCGCGCTCACGAACGACCTTCCCGTGTCGGCCAACAACTTCATCGTCCAGATCAAGGAAGAGGACGAAAACGGCACAGTCATCGGCGGCCTGCGCGCGAAGGGCGCGGACTGGCGCAACGGCTGCTGGTATTTCTCCTCGCCTGAATTCGTCGAATACCAGAACGGCGAGGAGCGCAAACGCGATCCGCTCAAATTCCGCCGCGTGCCGGATCTGATCGATCGGCACGACCTCACGGAAACTCCGCGCGACATGATGATCGCGCAGCGCGATTGGAATTTCATGTCGTCGTCGGACCGCCACCGCCTGCTCGAGGACAATCCGGGCGCAGATTCCGAAAAATGGTTCGACTACTGGTACGGTCTCGCCGCGCCGTGGACCTGCATCGTGATAACGCTGTTCGCGATTCCGGCCGGCATCACGACCGGACGCCAGAGCGTTTTCAAAGGCGTGGCGCTCGTACTCGCCACGTTCTTCGGATTCTACGCCGTCACGCTTTCACTCGAATACATCGGACAGCACGGTTACATGAATCCGTTCCTCAGCGCGTGGCTGCCGAACGCGGTGTTCCTCGTCGTCGGCGCGGCCATGTACCGCAAACTCACGTGAGGACTCGGGCGCGATGAAGAAAAGCACCGCATTCATCGCGTTCGCCGCCGCGCTCGCCGCGGCCGGTTGCGCCTCTCCGACTACCGGGCGCGTGCGCGACGCCCACCTGCTGTGGTCGTCGTCGCCGGAGAAACGCGCTATAGTTTCGGTCGAAGAGGCCGGACCGTTCTGGGACAGGGTCGAAACGGCCGACGGCTCCGTGCGCACGTCCCTGCGGCCGCTGCTTTGGACGCATATCGAAGCTCCGGAGGCCGACGCATCGCAGACCGATGTCCTCTGGCCTCTGTATTCGTGTTCGCGCCGCGGCGACGAAACCTCCTGGCGGTTCCTGATTTTCTTCGGGATGGACAAGGATTCCACTGATGTCAAATCGGAGCAGTCGCGCACATGGCTGTTCCCGTTCTGGTATTCCGGCACGGCGAAGGACGGAGATGATTACGCGGCGCTGTTCCCTTTCGGCGGAACGATCCGCGAAATGTACTGGGACAGAATCTCTTTCGTCGCCTTTCCCTTTTACGCGTCCTGGGACCGCGCCGGAATGCACACGTGGAGCGCGCTCTGGCCGCTCGTGATGCACCAGACCGGAGTTTCGCGCACCGGCCGCGCGCGCGAAGCGTGGCGCGTGTTCCCGTTCTGGGGCCACACGGTCGACGACGGTCTGCTCGACGCCGGCTACGCGCTCTGGCCGCTCTGGACGCACGCCAGACACGGCGGAGTCAATCCAGGCAGCGACTGGATGCTGTGGCCGTTCTACGGACGCGTCGACCGCGAATTGGAATCCGCCAGGCTTTTCCTCCCTCCCCTTTTCACGTTCTCGCACGGACGCGGCGACCTTGAATGGAAACCGGACGCCCGTCCCGGCGAAAAGACCGGATACCGCAAAATCAACTGCCCGTGGCCGGTCGTGCGGTTGTACGACGACGACAACAACCACGAACGCGCCGTGTTTCCGTTCTGGTTGCACCGTTGGCGGACCGAGGGGGCGGCGGACGTGACGTCCGTGCTGTGGCCGGTCTGGAAAAAACGCCGCATCGAAATGTCCGACCGGAGTCTCTCCGAATGGTCGTTTTTCCCGATCCTGCACCGCTCGACGATAACGAACAAAGGCGCCGCTCCGGACGGCGGGGATTCTCTGGAAGAGGATTATCTGCGCGTATGGCCGCTGTACTCGCGCCGCCACGGCGAAATCGACCGCTTCGTCCGGATACCCGACTTCACGCTGAGCAAACGGGCCAACGCCATCGACCGCAATCTTCTCTCGATGTTCACGCTCTACACGCGCGGCGAAAACGAAGACAACGTCGACCATTCGCTGCTGTGGGGACTATTCCGCCGCACGCACGCAAAAACGGATGACGCGCACTGGAGTTGGTCGGTCCTCGGCGGCCTCGTCGGAAATTCCGACGACGGCTTCAGACTGTTCTGGATGAAGTTCTGAGAACCGGAAACGACATCCGTTGATGAAACCAAGCGGAAGTGCGAGCAAGTTGGATTAGACTGGATTTTTCGCGAAAAGGCTTGATTTTCCTGGGAAAACAAAATATGACGAAGGCCGAAGCGTACCGCGAGTGTGCTGAACTGCGCCGCAGGCGGTGGTCATGGCCGCTCGGCATTCCTCCGACGCCGTACACGCACGCCGTGTTGCGGAGAATCCAGGCCCTCTACGATTACTGGCATTCCGACGAGCCGGCACCGTGCGAGAGTGATATCTGGAAGTGCCCGCCGCAGGACGTGGAGGAAACGCCGGAGAATTATTGGCGTGCGGCTTTCATATACGCTCACGATCCGGAGGCCGCCTTTCAGCGCGCCTGGAAGAAATACAACGGCGAGTATCCTCCGCTGGACACCGAGTGGACGGAAGAGTTGCGGAATAATTTCGGGGATTGACATGCCGGTCTGGGCGATACGCGGGGCGGACGAGCTGATCGTCACTTGAAGAACAGAAACAGGCCTGTGTTCCGCATCGCGCCGGGGACGCCTAGCGTGAGAACGGTGCACGGGACAGGGGCGATATCCGCATCGGAGGAGACCGCCGCGTCGCTCATTTCGCTCACCGTGGGATCGCACGCCGGATTCGAAAAGAACACGAATTCGTCCGTGCGAGCGATTTCGGAGTAACCGTTGTCCGCAAGGTATTCCGCGACCGTGGACTCGTTTGACGGTTTCGTGTTTCCGGCGCGCAACGAATACGCGATGAACGAATACGCGGGGTTGGGATGATTCACGGCGTTGCGTTCCAAGGCCGCGCGCACGTATGCCTCATACGCCGGTTTCGCCATGTTCATAT
>JAZUJQ010000095.1:0-3116 GCA_045642845.1 Kiritimatiellia bacterium | reverse complement strand
GGCGGGAAGATTCTCTCCGTCGGCACCGGCGGCAGCGCGGCCGAGGCCCTGCATCTTGCCGAAGAGCTTTCCGGCCGCTACCATTTCGACCGGGCGGCCCTGCCGGGCATGGCGCTCTGCGCCGATCCCACCGCCCTCACCTGCATCGGCAACGATTACGGATTCGAACGGCTGTTCTCCCGTCAGGTCGAGGCCTTCGGCCGGGAAGGCGACGTGCTGGTGCTCTTCTCCACGAGCGGCAACTCCGCCAATCTGATTTCAGCGGCGGAAACCGCCCGCGCACGAGGCGTCAAAACCGTCGGCCTGCTCGGCAGAGGCGGCGGAAAACTCGCGCCGCTGTGCGATTTCGCGCTGTGCGTGCCGGGCGACGCCTCCGCTCACATCCAGGAAGCGCATCAGGTTCTGCTCCATGCGTTTCTGGAATACATAGACGCAGATTTTCTCCGCGACAACAAATGAAAAAGATTCTCTTCACGCTTCTCTCCGTCGCCGCGCTGGCCGCTCCGGCGCAGCAACCCGCGGCGCAGCCGTCGTCCGTGTTCGGTCTTTCCGTGCGGTTCGAACATCTCGAATTCGTGCGCGGCGAGCCGATCGTGATTTCGGGGTCGCTTCGCAACAACAGCCGCGCCGCGTTCATAATCGACGATTACGGCGATTACAAAAACAACGGCATCTCCGTGTACGTGCGCGACATGACCTCGCGTTCGCTGCTCACTCCGCGCGACGGCGTTTCCGAATCCATGGTTCCGAGGTTCACGGTCACGCCCGGTTCCGAAAAACAGTTTTCCCTCAATCTGCGCGACGTCTACGACTTCAAGAGGCAGGGCCTCTACCACGCCACGGTGATCGTGCGCCGCGGCGAGGAAATGGTCGTTTCCAAACCGATCGCGTTCACGATCGTGGAAGGAATCGAACTGCAGTCCGCCGTCCGGGCGCTTTCGGCGGACGAGACGCATCCGATCCGCTTCTCGCTGCTCTGCTGGGAGCGCGACAAACGCCGCGATCTCTTCGCGCGCATCACGGAGCCGGGCCATCCGGACCGTGTGCTCGGGTTCGCCTCGCTCGGCGCCACGGTGTCCGTCGGCAATCCGTCCGTGCTGTTCGGCGACGACGACACCGTCACCGTCGTGCAGCAGATTTCGCGCGACCGCTACACGCGCACCGTCCTGGGCTTCGCCGACCGCCGGTTCGAAATTCTCGAACGCGACGACAACATGATGTCGGCCGACGCGGTGCTGGAAAACATGAACATCCGGATGGCGACCGAGCAGCTCATGCAGGGGTCGGGAAAAACCCAGCCCGAAGCCGGCCGCAAAGGATTTTCCGAACGGCACAGAAAAGCCGAAGAAAAGAAATGATCGTTCTCGGAATCGAGACCTCCTGCGACGAAACGTCCGCCGCAGTGGTCCGCAACGGCCGCGAAGTGCTTTCGTGCGTCGTGCACACCCAGGCGCAGCACAAGCCGTTCGGCGGCGTCGTGCCGGAAATCGCCTCGCGCTGCCACATACGTCTTCTGCCCGGCATCGTCGATGAAGCGCTCCGCCAAAGCGGGCTCGGAATCGAAGACATCGACTGCATCGCGGCGACGCGCGGTCCCGGGCTGGCCAGTTCGCTGCTCGTGGGCTGGTCGTTCGCGAAAGGTCTGGCCGCGGCGTCCGGCAAACCGCTGCGCGCGGTGAACCACACGGAAGGCCATCTCTATTCGGTTTTCCTCGATCCGGCCGCACCGGACCCGGCGGACTGCTTTCCGATGCTGGGCCTCGCGATTTCCGGCGGTCACACCAATCTTTTCCGTCTGCCGGAGTTCGGAAAAATCGAACTGGTCGGCCGCACGGTCGACGACGCCGCCGGCGAAGCGCTCGACAAAGCCGCGAAGCTTCTCGGGCTCGGCTATCCGGGCGGTCCGGTGATCGACAGACTCGCGCGCACATGCACTCCGCACGACGGGGTGTTTCCGGAGGGACGCGTCCGCGAAGGCACGGAAACCGGCGGTCTGCGCGCGGATCTCTGTCTGAGTTTCAGCGGTCTCAAAACGGCCCTGCTCCACCGCGTCACGAAGAATCCGCCCGCGAACGAGGCCGAAATCGCGCAGCTCGCCGCCGATTACCAGGAAGCGGTCGTAGGAGCCGTCATACGCCGCTGCGAACGCGCGCTCGGCGACGCCAGGACCCTCGCGGTCGGCGGCGGCGTCTCGCTCAACAGCCGTCTGCGCGCGCGCCTCGCGGAAATGTGCGCGAAACGCGGCGTCCGTCTGCTGCTGGCCCTGCCGAAACACTGCGGCGACAACGCCGCGATGATCGCCGGCCTCGCCTCCGCCGGACGCGGGGTCCCTTCCCCGGAATCGTTCGCGATGGACATTTCCCCGAACTGGGAAGTTTCGTGAAGCCGGCGAGCCGTCGGAGTTTTTCAACCCGCGCCGCGACGGCGTTTGAAAAGAAACTCCGATCCGTGGCGCTCTCGCTACCGCTTCGCCGAATATTTTTCGCCATGCGCCGCCGATTCAGCTCGCACGGGATTTGAAAGTTACAAATTTCATTCAATCAAATGCTCCGGCTGAACGCCGCGGAACACGGCGGAGCGGTAGCGGAGCATGTTTGACAGCCGTCGGAGTTTTTCAACCCGGCGCACGAGCAGTCCGTGAACCTCTCGACCGCGATCTACTGCACTCGACCGCGATCAACCCGATTTCCATCATGCGAAAGATCACCGGCTTTCCGGAACTTCCAGCCAACGGGCGCTGTCCACCGACCGGCCGTGAGTTTCGCCTCTTTATGTCTTGCGCTCTTTCAGTTATAATACCGCGGCACAGCACAACGCAATTTTCGCCATGAAACTCGACCCGACCAAAATGAAGGACTGGCAGATCGCGGAAGCGGCGGAGCAGACGCTCCGCCCCGCCGCCGAACTCGCCGGTGAACTCGGACTTGAAAAAGACGAATGGACGCCGTACGGAAACGTCCTCGCCAAGGTCGACGTCACCAAGGTGCTCAAGCGCCTCGGCGGCGCGAAGCGCGCGAAGTACATCGACGTCACCGCCATCACTCCGACGGCGCTCGGCGAAGGCAAGACCACGACGACGCTCGGACTGGTTGGAGGGCTCGGCAGACTCGGCCGGA
>JAZUJQ010000094.1:0-2207 GCA_045642845.1 Kiritimatiellia bacterium | reverse complement strand
CGGTAGCGGCTGTTGTGCAGCGGGCAGCGGATGGTGCGCTGTCCGACGCCGGTGATGTACGAGAGTCCGAGCGGATTGTCGCCGAGCGTGTTGTCGCACGAGCGGATGAGCCATTCGCGGTAATGTCCGTCGCCCGTGAGGTGCCACGCGAAGGCGGGCTCGATCGCGTAGTTCTGGTAGGCGCCCGTGCCCCACGTGATCGGCGCGTAGGGGTGGATGATGAATTTGTAACCCATGCGCTCGCTGCCGCGGATGTACATGTCGGCGTGTTTGACGATGGCGTTCTTGACGGCGTCCCACACCGCCGCGTCGGCCTTTTCTCGCGGAACGAGCGCGTAGGCGTAGGCGGCGAGGCGGAGGTCGAAGTAGCCGTAGCATTCGACTTCGGCGTTCGGTTTCTCGCGCCACGGCGTGAATTCCAGAAAGTCTTCGTGATAGGCCTTTTCCCAGGTCGTGTGGTAGAGCTGGGCGGCCGCGTAGGCGCGCAGCGCCACGTTGTATTCGCCCCAGGTCCCGAGCCGTTTCATGGGTTCGGTGCGGTTTTTCACGGCCCAGGCGTAGGCCTTGCGCGCGCGGCCGAGCAGCTCGGCGGCGCGGTCTTTCTTTCCGAGCGAGGCCATGACGCGCGAAGCCTGCGCGAAGATTCCGGCCGCCAGATACGCGCCTTTCGTGTCTTTGGCGAAAGTAAAGTCGCCGCACGGGTCGAGCTCGACGGTCTGTATGAGGTTGGGGTCGCCGGCCGACTCGGTGCCGTTGTAGACCGAGCCGTCTTCGCACTGCAGAAATTCCCAGATTTTTACGGCCCACATGGCTTCGTCGACGATGTCGGGAATGCCGTTGCCGCGCTCCGGGACGGGCAGCTGTCCGTCTTTGAAATTCTCCGGGCGCATTTCGTAGGCGTTCAGGAGCGCCTGCGCGACTTCGATGTGCGAGCGCGGGTTGTAGTCGCCGGCGTCGTGGTGGCCGCCGAAGCCGGGGATGACGTGCGGGATTTCCGCCGGCACGGTCGCCGTGAGGTCGGAGATCTCTGCGTCGGTGAGACAGCGCTCGAACAGGCGTATGCCGGCGTAGTAGGTGCCTTCGGCCGATTCGCCCGAGATTTTTCCGAAACTGACGTTCGGCGCGGCTTTGCCAAGATCGATCTTCTCATGCGTTTTCACCGTTTTGCCGTTGAACAGGAGTTCGACCTTCGAAAATCCGTTTTCGTCGGCCGGCGAGACGCGGAGCACGACGTGGTGCCACGGCGATTCCGGCCAGTTGATGCGGCCGATGTCGGTCATGGATCCCCAGATGGCTTTTATTTCGATCCCGCAGAAACGCAGAAACTCGCCGAACCATTTGTTCGCGCCGTAGGAATCGACGCGTTTGGTGAAAAACGACAGCGTGCAGCCTTTCGCAGGGTCGACGGCGCAGTCGGCTTCAAGCCCGTTTTCGTCGCCTTCGCCGGACACGTACGCGAACCCGAATCGGGCGTCGTCCGTTTTTTTCGTCGCGCCGAGCGTGCGGAATTCAAGCGGCTTTTGCGACGGGTCGCTCTCCACCTTTTCGCGGGCCGCTTTGACCGGCGGATATTCGGGGTTCGGGTCCATGTCCATGTTCTGGCGGAACGGACTGCCGTGGGCGTTGCCGAGATGCTTGAGAACCGAGGTGGTGACCAGTCCCTTGTCGTGGCAGGCGATCCGGCGCCAGCCGCCCGTGAGTTTCGGATCGAGTTCGCAGCCGCAGCGCTGTTCGTACACGCCCTGCGCCTGTTTTTCGAAGGCGGTCAGGTAGACGTCTTTGTCGATGCGGAATTCAAGCGAGCGCCCCACGCCGTCGACGGCGATGCAGTAGCGCCCCGGCTTCGTGAACGCGGAGAAATCGAGCACGTAGACGTTTTCGGCGGACATGTTGCCCATGTAGTCGTCGTCGCGGCCGTTGTGAACGAGCTCCGCTTTGCCGGTGAACACCACCGCGCCGGACGCCGCGTCGCGCAGCGTGAAGGCCGGAAGCTCCCGGAAGCGCAGCGCGTAGGGCGCGAGCGCATCGTAGTCGTAACCGTCGCCGCCAGCTTCTGACGCGGCCTGCGCGGCTTCCGCAAGCGCTTTCGCTTCGGCGGCCTTGGCGAGTGCGCGTTCTTCCTGGGTGCCGTTTCCGCATTCCGCGAAATACGCTTCCTTCGAAAACACGACCGGCGCGTCCGGTTTGGCGTCGGCCGCCGTCCTTCC
>JAZUJQ010000093.1:0-1860 GCA_045642845.1 Kiritimatiellia bacterium | reverse complement strand
CCGCCGGCGCCGGCGGCACGGTCGCGTCGCGTTCCGTGACGATCGCCGACGGCGTGTCCACGGAATACGCGCCTTCGGGTTCTTTCCATTACTACGCCGATCCGGTCTGGGAATACCGCATCGATTCGCCGGTTCCCGTCGTTGGCAATTCGTGCGACAACGATCTGCGTCTCGCTCCTGCGGATTACACGGAGCCCGTCATAACGACCGCGTCGCTTCCTTCCGCCGTGGAAATGACCGCGTACGAACAGACTCTGCAGGTCGAGGGCGGGCTCGCGCCGTACGCGTGGGAAACTCTCTCGGGGTGGGGCGTGACGCGCGAAGACTCGACGTTCGCCGAAACCGGAACGGCGCGGGGATGGACTGACGACGACGGGTGCTGGGAGCTCGATCTTCCGTTTGAATTTCCGTTCGCCGGCAAGACGTACGGCGCCGTGACGGTGTGCGACAACGGCGTCCTCACGTTCGACGGTTTCAACGTTTCGTACGCGCCGAACGACGCGGAATTCCTGTCGCATCCGATGATCGCGCCGATGTGGGCGGATCTCGTCGCCGCTTACGACGTCAACGACATTTTCGTGGCCGAGAGCGCAGATTCGGTGACGATCCGCTGGGACCGCTTCGATTACACGTACCGCAGATACGTCGAGGCTCGGTACCGGTTTTCAGTCACGCTTTACGCCGACGGAGGAATCCGTTTTTCGTACGGCGGCGGAGATTCGGCGAATTCGATCGGCGGGGGCGGGGCGGTGTCCGCCGGCGACGGCGGGCGCTGCCTCATGATTTCGCCGGGCGGCGAGCCGATGACCGGCGCGCAGGACGTCGTGCTGCGCGAGTTCGGACTTCCTCCGGGGATCGTGCTTTCGCAGGACGGCGTGATTTCCGGACGTCCGCTCCGCGCGGGTGATTATCAGTTCCCGGTTTCCGTGACCGACGCCTTGGGAGGCGGGACGAACAGGATGTTTTCGATTTCGGTCTCCGCCAATTCCAACGCGCGGCCGGAGATCATTTCGGCGGCGCCGTCGCTTGCGTCCGGCGCGGCGCTGTCGTTCGCACCCGGCTCCTCCGCGGAATTTTCGGTGACGGCGCGCGATCCGGAAAATGCTCCGCTTTCGTACGCATGGGAAGTGGACGGCGAGCCGGTGGCGGGAGCCGATTCGGCGTCGTGGACCTGGAACATACCGGACGACGCGTGCGGTCCGCATTCGGTCCGTTGCAGCGTGTCGGACGGCGTCTGGACCGGCGCCGTGTACGTCGAATGGCCCGTGAACGTGCTTTACGGAACGCTTTACGTGGACGCCGCCTCCGGGGACGATTCCAACGGCGGGCGTTCGCCGTCGGATGCGCTCGAAAGCATCCAGGCCGCGTTCGACATGGCTTACGACGGCGACCGCATCGTCGTGTACGACGGCGTTTACGGGCCGCTGCATCCCAAGGCCGCGAAGGCGGTGACGATCGAGAGCGTGAACGGTCCGGACCGCACGGTCGTCGACGGCGGCGGATCCACGTTCTGCGTGCAGCTCGGTTCGGCCGGATACACGAACGCGGTAATGCGCGGTTTCACCCTGCGCAACGGATTCGATTCCGAGTGCGGGGCGGGTTCGTACGGCGGGCGCATGATAAACTGCGTTTTCAGCAACAACGTCGTTTCGTCGTCTGCCGTCGGAGTCGAGTGTTACGGCGGCGCGTGCTACGGCGGTTCGCTGGAAAACTGTCTGTTCGTCGGCAACCGGGTCGTGGCGACGGGGCGCAATTCTTCCGCGGTCGGCGGAGCCGCGGCTTTTTCGAAACTGGTCAACTGCACCTTTTACGGCAATTCGGCGACGGGGTACATCCCGCGTTTCGGAGACGCCTGGGACT
>JAZUJQ010000092.1:0-9499 GCA_045642845.1 Kiritimatiellia bacterium | reverse complement strand
GGGTTTTGTCCCCCGTGCCGGCGTCCGGAACGAAACCGCCGGCGCGGGCGTGCCACCCCTCGGACGCGAGCGCGCCGAGAAAAGCCGGCGTCGTGCGCGCGAGCACGTCGAACGTTCCCTCGCCGAGCTCGGTCTTCCAGGTTTCCTCCGCCCAGCGGTCGGCGTCGCGGGCGCGGAGCGCCGAGGCCTCCGTGTCCGTGGCGTAACGCGCGGCCGGCGAAGGAGTCCACTCCTGGATGCCGGGAAGCACGGTGAGCTTCACGCCGCGGCCGTCCAGCGCGCGCTCGGCGGTTTCGATGGCGCGGCCGTACGGCGACGCGAACGCGCCGTCGATCTTCACGGGCAGAAGCCGGTCGTGCAACGCACGGGCCTGTTCGACGCCTTCCGGGGAGAGACATCCGGTCACGGGATGTTCGGTCGGTTCGCAATACGGATCTCCGGCCATGCGGCCGTGTCTGACGAAAATTATTTTCATGCGGAGAAATCTATCATAAATCGCGGAAAATCACATACCGCAACCGCATCTCCGAACATCGATGTTGCATCCGCGCGGAAAATCGGGTAGCATTCGCGGCATGAACACAGGCAACCGCAACTACCGCCGCTACTACTACCGCGTCCTCCGGGGCGTGGTCGCCTGTGGTTTCAAAATCTGAAAAGATTCTGCAAAATCCAAGATGACCCCGCCCGGACAAGGCGGGGTTTTTCATTTCCGCAAATCAACCAAACAAAACAAAAACCACCCCCAAAAAATGAAACTCGTACTTCTGGCCATCTACTTCGCCGTTCTGCTCGGCATCGGATTCAAATGCCGGGCGAAAGCGAACTCAGTCGACGGATTCGTGCTCGGCGGTCGCTCCGTCGGCGCCTGGCTCACCGCCTTCGCGTACGGCACCAGCTACTTCTCCGCGGTCGTGTTCGTCGGATACGCCGGTCAGTTCGGCTGGAAATACGGCATTTCGGCGACGTGGATCGGCATCGGCAACGCGATCATCGGCTCGCTGCTGGCGTGGACGGTGCTCGGGCGCCGCACGCGCCTGCTGACGCAGCATCTCAATTCCGCCACCATGCCGGAATTCTTCGGACGCCGCTTCGATTCGCGCGCGCTCAAACTCGCGGCGTCGGTGATCGTGTTCGTGTTTCTCGTGCCGTACACCGCCTCGCTTTACAACGGTCTTTCGCGTCTGTTTTCGATGGCCTTCAACATCGATTACTCGGTGTGCATCGTGCTGATGTCGGTTCTCACCGCGATCTACGTGATCGTCGGCGGCTACCTCGCCACGGCGGTGAACGACTTCATCCAGGGCATCATCATGCTCTTCGGTCTCATCGCGATCGTGTCGGCGGTGATCGCCTCGCGCGGCGGATTCACGGCGGCCATGGACGCTCTGGCACGCGTGAACGACGCCTCGGTGTCGGCCACGCCCGGCGTGTTCGCGTCGTTTTTCGGACCCGATCCGCTCAACCTGACGTTCGTCATCATCCTCACCTCGCTCGGCACGTGGGGTCTTCCGCAGATGGTGCAGAAGTTCTACGCGATCAAAAACGAAGAGGCAATCCGCAAAGGAACCGTCATTTCGACGCTCTTCGCGGTCGTCGTCGCGGGCGGCTGCTACTTTCTCGGCGGATTCGGCCGCATCTTCGGCGACCGCGTCGACGTCGCGAAAGAAGGCTTCGACGCGATCATTCCGGCGATGCTCTCGGAGCTGGGCCCCTGGCTCATAGCCCTCACGGTGATCCTCGTGCTGTCGGCGTCGATGTCCACCCTTTCCTCGCTCGTGATAACTTCCAGCTCGACCCTCACCAGCGACTTCATCAAGGAAACGTTCAACCGCAGAATGTCGCAGAAAAGCGAAGTGCTGATCATCCGTCTCTTCGTCGTCGTGTTCATCGCGATTTCGGCGGTTCTGGCGCTCGTCCAGCACCGCAGCTCGGTGACGTTCATCGCCCAGCTCATGGGCATTTCGTGGGGCGCGCTCGCCGGCAGCTTCCTGGCGCCGTTCTTCTTCTCGCTCTACTGGAAGCGCACGACCGCGGCTTCGTGCTGGGCTTCGTTCGCGTTCGGCTCGGGCCTCATGATCTTCAACATGCTCGCGCGCGGCTCCATGCCCGCGATCATGCGCTCCCCCATCAACTGCGGCGCCGTCGCGATGCTGGCCGGCTTCGTCATCGTCCCGCTCGTGAGCGCCTTCTCGCGCGCACCCGCCCGCAGTTTCACGGATCCGCTTTTCGACTGCTACGAACGCACGCGCACCGTCGCCGCGAAGAGCGACCTCGGCGACTGAGCGCCGAGTCGGAAATCCGGGGCCGGCGCCGGCCCCGGAAATTTGCCGCGGCCCGGTTCTGTTGATAGAATCTCGCGCATGAAACGCATTTACGGATTTTTGGTCGCTCTGTCGGCGACCGTCGCCGCGGCGTATGTTCCCGGATCGAATCCGAACGACGGCGACGGGCTGTCCGGCGGTTACACTCCGACGGACCGTTCGTCGGCTTACGAGTTCAAGGAACCGGGTTGGCTGTGGTTCAACCGGCCGTCCAGAAAGACTCCCGGAGAACAGCTCGCCTTCGCCAGAGAGCTCAAATCAAAGGGCGAATGGAAGGCCGCATGCAGCGCGTACAACGCCCTCGTGAAGGAATGGGGCGCCAGTCCGGAGGCTTCCGTCGCGCAGCTCGGCGTGGCGAGCATGCAGGAAATGCGCAGAAACTTCGAGGCGTCGTTCCGCGAATACCAGTATTACATCGACTACTACGCCACGACCGCGCCCGCCGACGGCTACAGCTTCCAGGACGTGATCGATTCACAGTTCGCCGTGGCGAACGAACTGCGCGCGAAACTCGGCGGCACATGGTCGTCTCCCGGCACGGAACTGGTCGCGAGCATGTTCCGCCGCATAGCGAAGAACGCTCCGGACGGCCCGCGCGCGCCGGATTGCATCTACTACGAAGCGCTCAGCTACGAACAGGGAGGACACGACATCAAGGCCGTTCCCGTGTACGAGCGCCTCGCCGCCAAACACCCGTCGCACGAATTGACTTCCGAAGCCCTTTACCGCGCCGCGTTCTGCCGCTGCCGCCTCTCCGACAAAGCTCCGAACGACGAGCGCACCGCGGTCAACGCGCTCGAGGCGCTCCGTCTCGCGATGCGCTCCGACCCGTCGTCGGAACACGCCGAGGAAGCGGGAAAACTCGTGATGAAACTGTCCGACGGAATCGTCAAAGCGGCGTTCGAACGCGCGGAGTTTTACGAAAAAATCCGTCGCGACGGCGGCGCCGCGCTCGTGGCATACCGCGAGTTTCTGCGCAAATATCCCGCGTCGCCGTATTCGGACAAAGCGCGCGGACGCATCGCCGAACTCGAAACTGAGTTCGGAACGGAAAAGGAATCAGGCGAATGAGCACCGGCCGGACAGTCGCATTGGTCGGCCGACCGAACGTCGGCAAGAGCGCCATGTTCAACCGCATCGCGCGCGAACGCGTCGCAATCGTCTACGAAGAGGCCGGCGTGACGCGCGACCGTCTCGAGCGGGAAATCACGCGTGACGGGCAGACGTTCAATCTCATCGACACCGGCGGCATACTCACGCTTGACGGAGAGCGCCTCGCGGACGGCATCGGCGCGGCCGTCCGCGCGCAGGCGCAGGCCGCGATCGGCGGCGCCGCGGTCGTCGTTTTCGTGGTCGACGTGATGGCCGGCGTCAATCCTCTCGACGAAGAGGTCGCGCGCATTCTGCGCAAAGCCGGCGCGAACGTGATAATCGCCGCGAACAAGTCGGACAACGACGGACTGCGCCACGGAGCCGCGGATTTCGACCGGTTCGGTTTTCCGGTGTTCCCCGTTTCGTCGCTCCACGGGCACGGTTTCGGCGAACTCCTCGCCGAAGTCTACAAACGTCTCCCTCCGGCGGAGCCGGAGAAGTTCGGCGCAGGTCCTGACGACGCGAAGGAAAGACTCTCGATCGCTGTCGTCGGCCGCCCGAACGGAGGAAAATCGTCGTTCATAAACAAGCTGCTCAAAGAAGAGCGGCTCGTCGTGTCCGACGTGCCGGGCACGACCCGCGACACGATCGACGTGCCGTTCGATTTCGGCGGTCGCAAATGGACGCTCATAGACACCGCCGGCGTCCGCCGCGAAGCGCGCGTCGACACCGCGGTCGAGCGCTACAGCCGCTACCGCATGCAGGACGCCGTGGAGCGCGCGGATCTGATCGTGCTGATGCTCGATTGCGAGCGCGGCGCCGGTCTGCTCGACCGCCAGCTCGCCGGCATGATCGAAAAAAGCGGCAAAGGCTGCGTGATCGCCGTCAACAAGTGGGACGTGAAGCATCCATCCGAAAAAGAGTATTTCGAAAAGCTCGCGAACGAACTTCCGTTCATGACGCACTGCCCGGTCGTTTTTCTCTCCGCGAAAAGCGGATACAACGTCGGAAAGGTGCTTTCCACCGTCGCGGACGTGGCCGCCGAATCGTACCGCGAACTTCCCACCGGACGGCTCAACCGCTGTCTGCAGGAAGCGTGCAAGGACACGGTCATGCCGGGCAGAAACGGCAAACCGCTCAAAGTGTTCTACGCCACGCAGTCCGGCGTCAATCCGATACGCGTGAAACTGTTCGTGAACGAAGTCCGGCGCATGCCGCCGTCGTTCGAAAAATTCCTGCAGGGCGCGCTGCGCGACGAGTTCGGTCTCTCCGGCGCCGGAATCGTGCTGCATCTGCGCGAACGCGAACGCGTGAATCCCGACGGAAGCGTCCGCAAAAAGAAGGCGCCGGAATCGATCAGAACGAAACGCGCCGAACGCAAATCGTCCGGCAAGGCGCGCACGCGCCGCCGCGCTCTTCCGCGCGGATGACAAACAAAGGAACTCAAATGAAAAAAACGCTTCTCGTTCTCGCGGCCGGCATGGGCAGCCGTTACGGCGGTCTCAAGCAGATGGACCCGGTCGGTCCGGCCGGGGAATTCATTCTCGATTACAGCGTCGGCGATGCGCGCGCGGCCGGTTTCTCGCGCACGGTGTTCGTGATCCGCAGGGACATCGAGGCCGATTTCAAAAAAATCGTCGGCTCGCGCTGGGAGAAACGCATGGAGGTCGAATACGCGCTTCAGGACCGCAATGATGTCCCGGCGCCGTTCGAAACGCCGGCCGAACGCACCAAACCGTGGGGCACCGGGCACGCGGTTCTCGCCGCGCGAGGCGTGATCGACGGACCTTTCGCGGTCGTCAACGCCGACGATTACTACGGAGCCGACGCGATGCGCCGGGCCGCGGCGTTCCTCGACGAAACCGCGGACGATCCGCGCCTGTTCTGCATGGTCGCCTACCGCCTGGACAACACGCTTTCCGAAAACGCCGGGGTTTCGCGCGGCATCTGCTCCGTTTCCGACGACGGCATGCTTTTGAAAATCAAAGAGCGCCTTTCTCTCGCGCGTTGCGCCGACGGCGCGATACGCGACGGCGACGACGTGTTCGCGGGCGACACCCCGGTGTCGATGAATCTCTTCGGTTTCAAACGCCGTTTCATCGATCTTCTCGAAACCGATTTTCCTCGGTTCCTCGAAAAATACGGAAAACTTCCGAAATCGGAATTCCAGATGCCGACCGCGCTCGAATCGTTCCTGCGCCGCGGCGAAGCCGACGTGAAGGTGCTGCGCACGGACTCACGCTGGATCGGAGTCACTTCGCGCGACGACCGCCCCGGCGTCGTCGAGTTTTTCAAAACCATTCCGTCCCCGCTCGCATGAAATCCGGTTTCACGCTTCTTGAAGTCCTGATCGCGATCACCATCGTCGTCATTCTCGGCGGCGTCGTCGGAGTAAAACTCCTCGGGCACGTGCAGGAAACGCGGCCGAAGGCGGCGAAGATGCAGATCGAGTCGTTCAAATCCGCGCTTGAGCTCTACGAAAGCGACAACGGTTTTTATCCGACCGTCAAACAGGGTCTCGCCGCGCTCGTGCAGGCGCCCACGTCCGCTCCGGTTCCCGCGCACTACGCATCCGGCGGCTATCTTGAAAAACTTTCCGTGCCGCTCGATCCGTGGGGCAATGAATACGCGTACATCGTTCCCGGTCCCTCGGGGAAACCGTTCGACGTGATCTGCTACGGTTCCGACGGCGAGGAAGGCGGCGAAGGCCACGCGGCCGATCTTTCCGCCTGGGAATGACGTTCATTCCGTGCGCCACGCGCCGACTTGCAAACTTGCAACCGCCCTGCACTGAAACACTTGATGACTGACATCCGACCGTATGTGCGCGTTGTCAGTTGCCAAGTTGCAAGTGCAGCAAGTTGATCAGTTGCAAGTTAGAACATTGTCGGGCGTTCTCCGTCAGCACCACGCCCGCTTACTTCACGAAGATCGAGGTGCCGACGTTTTCGGAGGCGTACGTCGCCGCGCCGATCGGAGTCCTGCCAAGCCGATACGGCACACCGCGCTGGTCGGCGGTGATGAGCGTCATGTTTTCCGTGTCGACGCCATCCATCAGCTTGAAGAACTGCTTCCACGTCGCGCCGCCGTCATCGGAGTAATCGACATACGAGTAGTCGGCGTTCACACGGACCGGATATCCGCCCGCGATCAGGACGCTGTCCTTGTCAATCCCGATGACGCGCGAGGGATAGATGGACTTCGGATCCTCGGCAAACGTCGGCATCACCACGGACTTCGGCAACTGCACCCTCGCCCCGGTCGCCCCTGCGCCATGCATATCCGAAACCATCTGATAGTTGGCGAACAGTTTGGTGGAGGACTCAACCTCGTCCAGCGACGTCGCCAGGGTGTAGGTAGTGTCGAACGGTGCCGTCGAAGCTCCCTTGTAGAGCGACCGGAGACTGGTGTTCACGCCTTGATTGCCGTCGTTGAACTCCATTGAACGACCCCAGTAGTTATAACCGAAGACAGTGTTCAACAAATGCAGCCCCCGCGACGCATAAAGACCGCCGCCATTGTTGCCGACGCAATAGGAACCGGCAATCGTGCAATTCACGAAGCAAAGCGGATTGTCGGTGATCTCCAGCGCACCGCCCCATGTGGCCGCCGCATTTCCGAGGAAAGTGCAATTGACGAAAAGGAGCGGCTTCGTGGCGTTTGAATAGATCGCGCCGCCGAAGGATGTGTAGGAGTCCGCGAACTCGCAGTTGACCGCCACCAGAGCCACACTGGACGTACAGTAGACGGCTCCGCCCTGATTCGCGCCACCGCAGCCGCGGAAGACGCAGTCCAAGAACTTGAGCGTGGCACCGCTGGCCATCTGGGCGCATACAGCCCCGCCGGCAACGCCGTTCTGCATCGATGACGAATTCTCGAGGAATTTGCAGTTTCTGAAGGTTGCGCTCGTCACCCCTGCGCCCAAATAAGCAACGCCACCGCCGTAGGACGAGGAATAGTCGCGGTCAAACACCGTATCCTCCACGGATAGCGTGCCGCTGACCTGACGTATGGCTCCGCCATACGAAGACGAGCCGGTGGGAATGCAGTTGGTCCCGAAGAAGCAGGAGACTATTTCGACGTCGCCTTCGGCGCTGATGGCGCCACCGCCACGAGCCCCTGTCCCGGACGGAGCATACGCCGTTTCATCCGCAGAGTCATTGTGAATGAGCGAGCAGTTCTCAAATCTGACCGGAGAAAGCGCATAAACCGCGCCACCGTCGAAATAACGATTTCCAGCGCAGCTCCAACCGCGTCCATGCCCGTTCTGAAGAGTTATATTCTTAAACGTGATCTTTCCGAGACCGGAGGCGACGAGAAAAATACGACCACCGGCATCACTCCTCGACACACCGTTCCAACCGCCGTCGATGATGACTCCGTTGCCATCGATCGTCATGGTTTTGTCGATGACAAGGGAGGTGTCGTCCTTGCCGGTATTAACGCCGACAATGGTGATCGTCTGCCCCTTGAGCGAGTCGTCGAAGGTGATCGTGTCGCCGTCTTCGGCATTCGCGAGCGCCCAACGGAGCGAACCTTCGGTCGCATCCGGAAATGTATCCGCAGTCGAAGTGACTATGATCGTCTCGGCGGAGCCGACAACCGCCGCGCACGCGACGACAAAAGACAGCGCAAGTTTTTTCATGTTTTTTAATGTTTCGGTTTGTCGAAGTGATATTTCCCGGAGTTTTGCGTCCATGCTATCATTTTTTTTCACAAAATCACACCAAAAATCTGCGGCTGTGCTCCGCGAAGCACGGTGGAGCGCAAAATGCGGGGACAGGCCCCGCATCACCAGTCCGGAACAGACAAAAAAACGCTTCGCCCGGGCGAACCCGGGCGAAGCGGATGAAGTTGCATGAAGCAACGCCGGCGACGGCCGGCTTACTTCACGATGATCAAAAAAACGTCGCTGGCGGCGCCCATGCGCACGGTGAGGACGCCCGGACCGGCGAAGCGCGCGTCGTCGACGAAATCCGCGACGGAGTCGGACGAGCCGTACGTGCCGGGCGGCAGCGCGGTCCACTCGGACTCGTCGGGCGTGTCGCGGACGTTGACGCGCTTGCACACGGTTTCGTCCGCGTTGAGCTCGAGCTTGCCGCAATAGCCGGCGATGTCGTCGAAATAGATTTCGCTGGAACGCATCGAGACGTTGTTCATCTTCACCTTCGCGTTCGCGAGGATGCGGACCGGAACGTCAATCGTGCAGGCGACCGACTTGTCCTGCGAACCGAGGTCGAGCGTACCCGCGTTCACCACGAGTTCTTCGTCGACTCCGGTCTGGTCGCCCGCCAGGAGCGCGTAGCCCGTGTAACCGAAGACAAGTCCGCCCGGAGCCGTCACCTTCGCGTAAATCGAGTTCGGCTTGGAGGCGTTGGTCGCTTCCGCGAAGACATAGCCCGGCTTCGTCGCGTCGCCGAGGACGACCGCGCCGTTTGCATCTCCGCCGTCCTTCGTGCCGAAGCTCGAGTCGTCGGCGCGGAAAATCACGCCGCCGGATTTGACCGTCAGCGTCCTTTCGGCGCCGAATTTCTTCTCCTGGTTCTGATTCCAGATCCAGAGCGAGTTGACGGTTCTGTCCGCCGTGAGAGCGGTGGTCTTGTTGTTGACGTAAGCGTTCTCGTTCTCGTCGGTGACTTCGTCCAGCTTACGGTTCGTGCGTACGGCCATGTCGCAGATCCGATCGTTTCCGTCCGCGCAGGTGAACGCCAGCTTGCCGTTGTCGGTGCGATAGGACGGCGTCACCATCCACGGGATGATCGGATAGTTCTCGCTGGTCTTCGGATCGCCCGAACCGCCGACGGCCAGACTGTTGAATCCGCGGAGGATCGTCACGTTGTTCGTCGTGTCCGCGGGATCAATGTATCCGGATCTGTAATAGTCGTCGACACGAACCGTACCTTTGTCCTGATGGACGAGCGCATCGGTCTCGAACCAGTTGATCGGGTGTTTGTCCTTGTTGTTGCGGTTGGTTTGGCGATAGACGTACGAGAAACCGGCCCCGACGGTGAACGATTTCGTGTACTTCACTTCCGCGACGCCCTTGCCCCATCCGGTGTTTTCGGTTGAACCGCATCGGAATG
>JAZUJQ010000091.1:0-1692 GCA_045642845.1 Kiritimatiellia bacterium | reverse complement strand
CGAAATGATTTCAAACGCGCTGTCCGTCAGCAGCACCGGGCATCCGCGCACTTCCACGTAGCGGCAGACGTGCCAGGCGAACGGGAAACGGATTTCCTCGACGGCGCTCCCGTCCGCGATGAACGCGTCGCGCTGCATCGCCACGTCCGGCGCACCCGGGCCACCGGCGCCAGGCCGTTTGATCTGCCCCGCTGTCTGCGTCAGGCAGTTGACGCTGCCGTCGCCGTTGAGACGCTCTCCGTAGATGAACTCGATCGTTCCGCTTCCGAGCGACGCACCGACCTTCGCCGTGAACCGTCCGGTGAAATTCGCGCCGAAATCGATCACCTGCACGCGGCCCGCTTCGTCAAGCCATGAGGCCGCGCCGCGGACTTCGCCGATTTCGACCACCGGAGGCGCCCTGCGGGGCGTGATTTTTCCCGCCTTTTCCGGCCTGACGACGACGGCCGGCCTGTATTCGGCGCGCCGGTTCGCCGCAAGTTCCGTTCCAAGATACACGGAATTTTTCAGCACGGCGGAATCCGTGACGGACCACTTCACGTCCGTCGCGCCGTCGATCGCCATTTTGAAGCACGGTTCGCCGCTCGCCAGGTGTCTGCGGAATTCAAGCGACCCCCAGAACCGCAGCGGCGGCAGATTGTAAAACCCGTTGCCGAGCAGAAGACACACTTCGTTCCGGCCCGGCTTTAGATCCGCGAGCTCGTACGTGTCGGCGTATATCGTTTCGGCGAACGGACTCCAAAGCGGCATCGGCCCTGAATTGAGCGGACGCTCCCCCGGCTTGAACAATTCGTAACAGCCGAGACAGGCGACGATCGCTTTCGCCGACGTCGCTCCATCCGGCATCGTGAACTCCGCACGGAACAAAGCCGCCGGCGATTCGTCGTACCAGGCCGCGCCTTCGCCCGGCGCACGCCCGGCGCCGAGCCACGGCAGTGCGGATAGCGCATCTTCAAAAGCGTCCATATTTTTAAAACAGCGAAATGACCATGCCGTTGCCGGCGGTTTTTCCGAACAATCCCAGATCCGGATATTCCGAAGTCTGCACCCAGCCCTCGAGTCCGTTCGCACCGGCGAAGGCGTTCAGTCTGCGCACGGCGGACTTGTCCGTCATGTCGTGCGCGGAAAGCGCGTTCAACTCGAGTGACCGCGCCACGCCGGCCTGATTGTAATACGCCGCGCCGCCGTCAACGGCGAAATACGAATCGGCGTCGACGTTCACCGTGAATGCGCCGGTCGAAGTCTCCTCGGCTCCGCCCGTGATGATTCCCGTCGAACCCGCACCGCAGACCGCCGTCCCGCCGATCTGCACCGAAGCGAGGTTCAGGGTGAACGCCTTGCCGCCGTGCCCGGTGGATCCGACCATCGGCGAAGCCGAAGCGTTCGCCGCACGGACGGTTCCGAGCTGGCAGACGCCGCCGAAACGATCCGAAATCTTCGCGTCGCCGAAAATGAAACCGGCCAATCCGCCCGCGGGTTTCGCGCCGTCCGCGGTGACGTCGCCCGTCTGGCAGCAGTTGATCAGATCGACGACGGGCGCGTTTGCGTATCTCGCCGCGGCTCCGAGCAAACCGCCGGCGTAGTAAGACGAAGCCACCGACGCGTGGTTGACCGAATTGCTGATGATGCACTTCGTCGCCGCGTTGCCGTTCTTGTATTCACCGACCAAACCTCCGGCCGAATTCGTTGATG
>JAZUJQ010000090.1:0-3158 GCA_045642845.1 Kiritimatiellia bacterium | reverse complement strand
CGCCCCGGCGGTCCGGCGCAGGCGCGCGACCAGATCGCCCCAATCGACGGTGTCGGCGAGGTCGTCGGTCCGTGCGGCTTTTCCGAGCGGAAACTCGAGCTCCACGTCCACGAGCACTTCGCGCGGCGCGAGCCGTTCTTCCGGGAAAACTCCGAGCGTGGTGGACATCGATATTCCCGTTATGACGATTTTGTCCGGCATGTTGAAACCTCCGTCAAATATCCTCTTACGTCGAAATCTTTCAGCGGTTCGTCTTTTCTGAGATAAAGCGGGTGGTGCGGATGTCCGGCCTTGGACACGGCTCCGGCGCGCGTCCAGCGCGCGGAAAACTCTTCTCCGACCGCGACCAGATCGCGCACGCAATCGAAAAGATAGTCCCGTTTTTCGACGACCGCGCCCCACGCGGCCCAGACGGTCGGAGCGGCGCCGGACTGCGAAAGGAGCCAGCGGAAGGCCGCGAGGTTTTCGCGGTGCAGGCGCTCGTCGCGCTCTTCGTCCATGTCGTCCGGACGCGTGGCGCGCTGCGCGTAGACGTTGAACATCATCCACGAGTCGAACCCGTTCGCCGCCGCGATGCGCGACACCGACTTGAGCGTGTTGTCGAGCGCCCCCGGCTCGGCGGTGGAGGCATTCACACCGATGCACACGAGCGGTTTTTCGCCGCGCGTCCCGAGGATGTAACGGTAGTCGCGGTAAACGTCCGGCACGTAGATCCACGAGCCGAACAGATCTCCCGCGCCGTGCGCGGGCGCCGCCGCCAGAGCGGTTTCGAACGGCTCCACGTCGATGTCCTGCGTGCGTTTGGTCGGAATGTGCGGCATGGCGTTTTTCAATCAGGGTCGCAGCAGCAGCGCGCCCAGCGCGGCGCATGCGAGAATCGCGAGCATGATCGGCGCTTTCCGGAGGTATGTCGCGCAACCTGCGCCGACGGCGAGAAGCAGGGCGATCGGCTCGATCGAGAATCCATCGTCCGTGTTCACCACGCTCATCTTCGCGAAAATCAGGACAGAGACGATCATCAGCGAAAGCGTCACCGGCGCGACCCCCGCGAGAAAGCCGCGGACGAACCGGTTGTCGCGGAACCGGTCGAGCGAACGCAGCACCGCGATGAGCGCGTAGAACGACGGCGCGAGGAGCGCCGTCGTGGCGACGAACGATCCGGCCATTCCGGCGATGCGGTAACCGAAGAACGTGGCGGCGTTGATGCTGATCGGTCCGGGCGTCATCTGCGTGATGGCGAGCAGATTGCCGAGCTCTTCGCCCGTGACCTGCAGGAACGGCGCGTTTTCGCCGACGAAATCGCGCACGTAGAGAGGCAGCAGCACGTTGCCTCCGCCGAAGCAGAGCAGACCGTATTTCGCGAAGAGCGTGAAAACCGCCGGCATGAACGCGCAGAGCGCGGCAAGAGCGAGCGTCGTCGCGATGATCGGCGCGCGGGGGAGGGGAACGGACGAAAAACCGTCGCCGTCGCATCCGGCCACGGCTCCGGCGGCGCTTTTCCCGAACGCCGCGGAGACGACTCCGAAAAGCATCGCTCCGGCGAGCACGAGCGCCGGATTCATTTTGCAGAGAGAAACGAGCGCGACCGCCAGCGGCATCGCGATGAAAGCGTAGAGCCCGTGCATGACGCGCGGCCAGCTTTTGACCGCCGTGCCGACCATTATTCCGGTGAGCGCGCTGCGCAGACCGATGAACGCGCCGTGCAGAAACGCGTTGTCGAGCGGCAGACGCGAATACCCCAGCGCGATGGCGGAGATGATCGCGAAACTCGGCAACGCGACGGCGGCCAGCGAAACCAGCGCGCCCGCGACTCCGCCGAGCTTGAGTCCCGAATAAATCGCCGAATTGCCGGCGATCAGCCCCGGCGTCATCTGGAACACCGGCAGATGGTCGAGAAGTTCGTTCTCGGCCAGCCATTTGCGTTTGCGCCCGAAAACGTCGTCCGCGACGACGATGATGGCGTATCCGCCGCCGATCACGAAAAGGGAAATTTTGAACCACTCCCAGAAGAGCCGTCCCAGCGAAAACCCGTTTTTTTCCGCCGGGCCGGTCATTCCTTGCGCTCCAACGCCGCCGCGAAAGCCCCGTCGCAGCCGTTTTCCGGCGGAACGTGCGCCGCACGTCCCGCAAGGCGCATGTCCGGACGGGCTTTGAGGAAACGTTCCACGATTTCATCGTTTTCCTCGGGTTCAACCGAACAGGTGCTGTACACGATGCGGCCTCCCGGCGCGAGGAGCGTGGCGAGGTTCGTGAGAATCGCGAACTGCGTCTCCGCGAGAACCGCAAGACGTTCGCCGTCGAAGCGCCAGCGCGCGTCGGCGCGACGGCGCTGCACTCCCGTGTTGCTGCACGGAACGTCGGCGAGGATGCGGTCGAACGGCGCGCCGCCGAGGTCGCGCGCGGTGACGCGCTTCGCGTCGCAGACGCGGACGCGCGTGATGCGGTCGAAGCCCAGCCGCGAGAGATTTTCGCGGAGCGGGTCGATGCGGTCGCGCCAGCAGTCGCATGAAACGAGTTCTCCGCGTCCCTCGAGCAGCGCCGCGATCTGCACGCTTTTGCCGCCCGGAGCGGCGCAGGCGTCGAGCACGCGCATCCCGGGATGCACGTCGAGCAGTTCCACCGCCGCGAGCGTGGCGGGGTCCTGGATCGAAAACCCGCCTTCCTCGAAGCCGGGCAGCCGGTCGACGTGCGAGCCGTGCGGAATGCGGATCGCGCGGTCAGGGAAGCCCTCGTGTCTGCGGGCGTCCACTCCGGCTTCGGCGAATTTCGCGATGAGCTCTTCCACCGTCGCGCGGCCCGGAAGCGTGAGAATCGTCACTCCCGCGGGTTCGTTGTCCCATTTGCACAGCGCCTCCGCGCGTTCGGCGCCGAGGCGCGTTTTCCACCGCGCGACCTGTTCGTCGGTGTGCGATTCGCGCACGGCCAGCGGCGCGGCCGCGAGCGCGGCTTCGATCGCCGGTCTGTTGCGCAGGAGGTTGCGCAGGACTCCGTTCACGAATCCCGCCCCGCGCGGACCTGCGGCGCGCTTGTAGGCGTCGACCGTCGAAGACACCGCGGCGTACTCCGCCACGTCGGGCATTTTGAGAATCTGCGCGGCGCCGAGCAGAAGCGCGGCGTGGTCCGCCGTGCGCTCGGGGCGGCGCGCGACGAGCCGGTCG
>JAZUJQ010000089.1:0-2297 GCA_045642845.1 Kiritimatiellia bacterium | reverse complement strand
CTCTGGCGCAAGGTGAAAAACTCCGACGGCTGGCAAACAGGCTCCGCTACCGCTTCGCCGCGCTTCGCGGCGTTCAGCCGCAGATTTTTGGTGCGATTGAAATCAATCGACCGCGGTCGAGAGCAATCGACCGCGGGCGGTCGGGTCTATAATTCCGTTTCAGTCCGTGCGCGCCGAATCGGTGGCGCGAAGCACAGACCATTCCGCGAAGCGAATTGGAAAAAGGTTTGCTAGAATGCCCCCGAATGAAATCGAGAATTTCCGCGTTTTCGCTTGTTGCAGTCGCTTTCGCGTCCATCGCGTTCGGCGGCGGTCCGCGCATCGCCGTTTCAATTCCGCCGTACGCCGGGTTGGCTTGCGAAATCGCGGGGCCCGAAGCCGACGTTTCCGTGGCGCTGTCAGCCGGCGGAGATCCGCATGTCTTCGAGCCGTCGCCCCGCGTCGTCGCGTCGCTGCGCGCGGCCGACGTCGTCATGCTCGGCGACTTTCCGTTCGAAGCGCGTCTCGCCGCGTTCGCCTCCGGCGCCAGACGCGTCGATTTTCCGGGCGGAGGGGACGGCGATGAACCTCACGGCTGGCTTTCCGCGTCCAATCTGGTCGCGGCGGCCGACGCTCTCGCCGCGACGCTCTCTTCGCTGGATCCCGGGAATGCGACGAATTACGCCGCGCGCGCCGCGGCGTACCGTGCGAAGGCCGCGGAAACTTCCGTGCGCGCGCGGACGAGTCTCGCCGGAGTCGGAGCGTTCGCCGCGAATCATCCGGCCTATTCCAAATTCGCCGAAGAGTTCGGACTCGTGCAGGTGGCGCTTGAAGAGCACGGTCACGAGCCGGGGCCGCGGCGCCGCGCGGAAACTTCGGCGTCCATCGGTGCGCTGGGCGTCAAGGTCATGGTGCTGCAGTCGGACGCCGAACGCGCGCGCGTTTCGAAACTCGTCGAAGAGCACGGTCTGCGCGTGGCGGTCGTGCCGCCGCTCGGACGCGATGCGCTCGCCACGATCGACGCCCTCGCCGCCGCGCTCTCCGAACCTTCCGCCGGAGATCCCGAATGAGTGTTTCCGGGAACGGCGCGGTCCGCCGCAACGTCGGCATCGTCGGGGCCCTGACCATGTGCAGCCGCGGGCTCGGTCTCCTGCGCGAGATCCTGCACGCGCGGTACATCGGCGCCGAATGGCAGCAAAGCGCGTTCGCGCTCGCGTTCGCCATTCCGAACATGGCGCGCCGCATGTTCGGCGAAGGCGCGCTCACCGCCGCGTTCGTGCCGGTTTTCCAAGGCGAACTCGCCGACGGAGGAATCGAACGCGCGCAACGTCTGGCGCGCGCCGTCATGAGCATGGTCGTTCTGCTGCTTGCGGCCGTCACCGCGCTCGTCGTGATCGGCGTTTCCGGGACGCTCCTGTTCTCCGGATCGTTTTCTCCGCGCGCCGTGCTCACGCTGCGCCTCGTGCGGATCCTGATTCCGTATATGGTGTTCATCTGCGCGGCGGCGTTCGGCATGGGCGTGCTGAACGCGCTCGGGCGTTTCGCCGCTCCGGCCGCGATGCCGTGCATACTCAACATCGTGTGGATCGGCGCTCTGGCGCTGCTTTCGTTCAGTCCGGGCATGACTCTCGAACGGCGCGTCACGCTCGTTTCCGTCGCGATTCTTTTCGCGGGTTTTCTGCAGATGGCGTTTCTTCTGCACGCGATGGCCCGCCGCGGCGTCAAGCCCGGCATCGTGTTTTCCGGATGGAACGACGCCGCCGCGCGACTCGTCCGGCGCAACACCCTCATCGCCGTGGTGGCGTCCGGCGCGGTGCAGATCAACTACATGCTCGATCAGGTTCTGGCGCAGTGCGCGTCGAGCTGGGCGGCCGGCGTGATAAATTATTCGGAGCGTTTGATGGAACTGCCGCTCGGCGTGATCGGCACGGCGTTCGGCACGGTGCTGCTGCCGTCGTTTTCATCCAAATTCAGCGCCGGCGACGAAGCCGGCGCCAGAGCGGCGCTGCTCTCGTCCGTGCGCGACATGCTCTGGATCATGATCCCCGCCGCGGCCGGGCTGTGCGCGCTCGCGCCGGAAGTCACCGGTCTCGTTTACGAACGCGGCGAATTCGACTCGATCGCCACGATGCGCGTGTCCCGCGCGCTCGCCGTGTACGCGCTCGGGCTTCCGTTTTTCGGAATCCAGAAATCGCACGTGCCGTGGTTTCAGGCGCAGAAGGACATGAAGACCCCGCTCGCCGTGTCCGTCAAAATGGTCGCGGTCAACGCAGCCCTCAACGTTCTGTCCGTCGTCTTCCTTCCGGTTGAATTCCGTC
>JAZUJQ010000088.1:0-2989 GCA_045642845.1 Kiritimatiellia bacterium | reverse complement strand
AAAACTCCGACGCCTGGCAATCATGCTCCCCTACGGCTACGCCTGGCTCCGCGGCGCTCAGCCGCAGAATTTGGGCGTGATGGAAATCGAGCCGATTGCGGTCGAGTGCAATCGACCGCGGTCGAGAAATTCCGTTCCGTTCCAAACCACGGATAACACGGATCGGCTGCGCTTACGCTTGCCGTGCTCCAGACTTGCCGAGCGTGAGCGAAGCGCATCCGTGGTTCATCAAGTTTAATTTTCCCGTGCGTGCCGAATCGGCGGTGCGTGGCGAAAAACATTCGGCGGAGCGTCACGGATCGGAGTTTCTTTCAAACGGAGCAATGGCGCGGGTTGCTCTGGCGCCGGGTGAAAAACTCCGACGGCTGGCAAAATGGCTCCGCCACCGCTCCGCCGTGCTCAGCCGCAGAATTTCGGCGTGATTGAAATCAGGCCGATCGCGGTCGAGTGCAATCGATCGCGGTCGAGTGATTCAGCCTTTCTGTTCTTTTACAAATCCCGTGCACGCCGAATCGGAGGAGCGGAGCCGCAGATCATTCCGCGGAGCGGTAGCAATCACGGATCGGAGTTTCTTTCCGATTTCAGGTCCGGTCCCGCGTTTTATCAACCTTGGTATTTGTCGCGGATGCGCGGTTCGGCCGCCAGCAGCGCGCGGGTGTACGGATCGCGCGGAGCGGTCGTCACGTCGTGCGCCGTGCCGCGTTCGACGATCATGCCGTCATGCAGCACGACGACGGTGTCCGCGATTTCACGGACCACGGCGAGGTCGTGCGTGATGAACATCATGGCCGGGCGGAATTCGCGTTTGACCCGAGCGAGCAATTCGAGAATCTGCGCCTGCACGGAGACGTCGAGCGCCGAGACGGCTTCGTCGCAAAGCAGAACAGTCGGCCTCATCGCCAGCGCGCGGGCGATCGAAACGCGCTGGAGCTGTCCGCCGGAAAGTTCGTGGGGGAAGCGGTGCGCGTACGTTTCGTCCAGCCCCACGGCTTCCAGCCAGCGCCTGCTTTCGCGCGCGGCGCCCGCTTTGGCGATGACGCCCGCGTGCACGGCGCCTTCCACGATCTGTCCGCCCACGGCCAGTCTCGGATTGAGCGAAGCGTACGGGTCCTGGAAGACCATCTGCACCGGGCGCTCCGGGCGCGTGACTTCGCCGGAGGTCGCGCGTTCGAGGCCGGCCGCGATGCGGGCGAGAGTCGTTTTCCCGCTGCCGGACTCGCCGACGACCGCGAGCGTTTCACCGTCGTGCAGTTCGAGCGAGACGCCTCCGAGCGCGGTCGTTCCGCCGAAACGTTTCACGACGTCGCGCACGGCGAGCACGGTTTCACCGGGCGCCGCGGCGGCGACGCGCGCCGCGACGGGGCGTTCGCCGGGGATGCTGGCGAGCAGGCGTTTTGTGTATTCGTGTTTGGGACGGGCGAAGACTTCGTCGCACGGGCCTTCTTCGACGATGCGTCCGCGCTGCATGACGGCGACGCGGGAACACACGCGGCGCACGACCGCCAGGTTGTGCGAAATGAAAAGCATCGCCGTCTCCTTTTCGCGGAGGTCGCGCATCAGGTCGAGCACCTGGGCCTGGGTGGTGACGTCGAGCGCGGTCGTGGGTTCGTCCGCGATGAGCAGCGCGGGACGCGTCATCAGCGCCGCGGCGATCATCACGCGCTGCTGCATGCCGCCGGAGAGGCGGAACGGATATTCGCGCAGACAGCGCGCGGGATCCGCGATGCCGCAGCGCGCGAGCCATTTCTCCGCCTCGGCCAAAGCCTCGCGGCGCGGAACCGGGTCGTGGAAACGCAGGGCTTCGATCATCTGTCCGCCGACGCGGTGCAGCGGCGAGAGCGCGCTCATCGGGTCCTGGAACACCATGCCGACGGAGCCGCCGCGCAGACGACGCAGTTCGCGCGGGGACATTCCGGAGACCTCGCGCCCGCAGACGGAAATCGAGCCGGAGACGCGGCGCACGCCGGGACACAGTCCGAGCACGTTGAGTGCGGTGACGGATTTGCCGCTGCCGGATTCGCCCACGAGCCCGAGCGTTTCGCCTGGTTTGAGCGAGAACGAAACGCCGTCGACGGCGCGGACCTCGCCGTCCGGCATGTCGAACGACAGCCGCAGGTCTTCGACGCGCAGGACGCAGCCGTCGGCGCGCGTTTCCGCCGGTTCCGCGTTCTTCCGCTTTCCCGCGGGTGCGTCGGCGAACGAGCCGCGGCCGGCCTTCGTGTCGAACGCGTCGCGCAGGCCTTCGCCGATGAACGCGCCGAGCAGCATGAAGAAGAACGTGGTCGCGGCTGGGTGGACGACGAGCCACCACGCGGAGCGGAACGACTGCGCTTCGTGGAGAAGTTCGCCCCACGACGGCGTGCCGTCCGGCAGACCGAAGCCGAGGTAGTCGAGCGCGGTGAGCGAGCCGATGGCGCCGATGAGGAGGAACGGCACGAGCGTCACGAGCGGCGTGAGCGCGTTGGGCAGGATGTTGCGGAACATGATCCGCGCGTCGCCGAGGCCCTGCAGACGGGCGGCGTCGACGAACGCCCTTCCGCGCAGGCGCAGAAACTCGGCGCGGGTGTATGCGGCGACGCCGATCCAGTTGAAAATCGCGTAGCCCGCGAGCAGCACGCCGAACGAGCGGCCGAGCGCGTTGCCGAGGAAAATCATCACGTAGAGGAACGGGATCGCCGACCATATCTCCGTGAGGCGCTGTCCGGCCAGATCGGTCCAGCCCGCGAAGAAACCCTGCACGGCGCCGACGGCCACGCCGAGCAGCAGCGACACCGCGGTGAGCAGGAGGCCGAACGAAAGCGCGATGCGCGTGGCGACGGCGATGCGAGCGAAGACGTCGCGTCCGGCGGCGTCGAAGCCCATCGGGTGACCCGGGATCGGCCGGAAAGGGAAGACGGCGGGTTCGAGCGTCGTGGCGGAGTCCGCCTCGCGTTCCTCGCCTTCGCCGTCTCGCCAGCCCGCGGGGCGCAGAAAGTCGGAGGCCAAGCGG
>JAZUJQ010000087.1:0-1598 GCA_045642845.1 Kiritimatiellia bacterium | reverse complement strand
CGGCCGCGCCGAGGCCGACGCCTCGGTGGAGTTGGCGTGCGACGTGCTCGTCTGCTCCGAAGGCGAATTCACGCTCTCCTCCCCCGTCGTGGAAAATCCGCTCTCCACGCACGGCACGGGATGCTCTCTCTCCGCCGCGATCGCCGCCGCGGTCTCGTGCGGCGCACCGCTGCCGCGAGCCGTCGCCGCCGGCAAGGCGTACGTTTACGAAGCCATCAAAACCTCGGTGCGCGTCGGCGACGCCGCCACCGTGCTCGGAATGCCCTCCTCACACGACTTTTTCAACCGCCCAGAAATAAAAATATCACGAATATGAAATACAAAAAACATCTTCCTCTCGCCGCGGCGTTCGCCGCCGGCATCGTGTTCACGCTTCTCTCCGGTTCCGCCGTGAACGGCTGCCGGAACGCATGCCGCGCCCGCACGGCGGATGCGGACGCCCGCGCGCAGCACGCAACCGAGTACGATCTTGAAACCGAGTCGGAATACGAAAATGCGCCCGCATCGCCGGGCGAACCCGCATTCCGCATGCTTGAAGCCGACAGTTTCCATGTGGAGTGGTCCGACTTCGGCCGACCGGAAATAAACATCAACATCTGCGGGAAGTACAATCGAAAATCACTTGAAGAGGCAATAGAACGCGGACTCGTCTCCGTCGAGCCGTCCGTCGCGAACCTGTCCGTGCATGTGCGAGACGGACACTGGTGGTCGTGGTCTACACTCAGTGCAACCGGCGATTTCAAGAGCGGAGAAACTTACGAGATCAGAATCAACGGCGATAAAACGATCGACGCCTCGGACGGCGGCTCGCCGTACAAAACACCGGCTGTTTCGAAAAAACTGAAATTCCCGGATCCGCCGAAAAAATTCGCGTTGATCGGCGAAGGCCGGTCGCTCGCTCCGTCGTTCGACGGATCGATCGCGTTCCGTTTCCGCAATCAGAAATCCGTGAATTTTTCACTGTACCGCGTGCTGCCTCAGAACATACCTCTGCTTCTGGTCAACGGTCCGTCGGGATGGCTCGCCGACAAAATCGCCGACGACCCGGTCAAGCGCACGTACGCACTGCACGCGGATTCGCCGACGACCGTCGTCACGAACGCCGTTTCAATCAACGATTTCTCCAATTCCGGACGCATCAAGCCCGGCATTTACATCGTGAGCGCGAATTTTCCCAAAACTCACATGTACTACGACGGCAGCGTATACGAAGAGAATTCCACTCACTACCGGCTGGTGCAATATTCGGACATAGGCATAGTCACGCGGATAAGCGACGGCAACGTGAACATATGGACGGTCGGTCTCACGGACGGAAAACCGCTCGCCGACACTATGGTCGAACTCTACGGCGGAAACAGCAAGCTCATCGGCAGCGCGCGCACCGATGAACAGGGCGTGGTTTCGTTCGACGCCGACAAGGCGCGCTGGCCGATGCACGTCATCGCGAAGACCGACGACGGGGACTGCGCTCTGCTGCACATGATCCCCGAAAAAAGGACCTACGATCTGACCGAATTCCCCGATTCGTATTACACGTCGAACCCCGATGCTCTCGATGTCTATCTCGTCTCCGACCGCGGCATCTACCGTCACGG
>JAZUJQ010000086.1:0-19835 GCA_045642845.1 Kiritimatiellia bacterium | reverse complement strand
GTATGCGGCGAAGGCGCTTGAAATGCTGATGCACGGAGCCGGGCTTCCGGGCCGTTCGGCCGCATTGCACGCGGTGGGGTATTTTTCGCGCGAGGATCTCATGGACGCCGCCGACCGCGCAGACGTGCCGACAGAACCCGCCGAAGCGATCGCCGCATGGCGCGCGACCGAAGCGCTGTTTTCACCGCTGGAAAAATCGCTCGACGAAGATTTCGCCGGAATTTCGACGGCCGTCGACGAACTTTACGAGGATGCGGCGAAACCGGCGTCCGTCGCATCGAACTCGGTTCGTAAAATCGGTCCCGTCACGGCGTGGATGGTGCGCAATCTCGGCGGCACGCCCGATCTTACGCACGCGCATCTGAGCGCTCTTTTTTCGAACCTCAGGGCGAACGCGCGTTCGCCGTATTCGCCGGAAGGACTGACGAAAGGCCTGCCGGAATGGTGCGTGTCCAACACGCGTCCTCCGTGGACGCGCGATCCGCTCGGAGCGCTGCTTGCAAGCGGGTACATGCGCCACGCCTGCATGGCCGCCGCGCTCGATCCGAGCATTCTTCTGGAATGCCGCGCCGTGCGCGTCGCCATCGCGCTGCGGGTCTACCGCGAGGCGCGCGGCGAATATCCCGGAACGCTTTCGGAGCTGTTCGGTTCCACGCCGCTTGAACGCGCGGACGCGGTCGATCCGTTTTCGGCGGACGCTTCGCCTCTGCGCTACGCGCGCGACGGCGACGGCTGGCGCATCTGGAGCGTGGGGCTCGACCAGATCGACGGCGGCGGCGTGTCAGACGCCTACACGGAGCGAGATCGTTCGCGCCAGAAAAACGCCGATTTCGTTCTGACTTCCCGCGAACGCGAACTGCGGAAGTGAAAAAGCCGGACGTCCGACGCACGGAGCGTGAAAATGGACAAAGGAAAAAGACCGCGCCCGATACTGGGCACACTCGCATACATTCTGTCCGAAGACGGCGAACGCACGCTGCTGGTGCACCGCACGTACCGTGAGACGGACGAGAATCTCGGCAAATACAACGGCGTCGGCGGGCATGTCGAACGCGGCGAAGACATCGCGACCTGCATGAAACGCGAAATCATGGAGGAGACCGGTCTCACGGTTGAATCCATGCGCATGCGCGGCACGATGGTGTGGGCGGATTTCGGGCCGTCGAAGGAGGATTGGCTCGGGTTCATTTTCGTCGTCGACAAATGGTCCGGCGTTCCGTTCAAGGACAACGAGGAGGGCGTGCTTTCCTGGGAACGCATCGATTCTCTCGATTCGCTCCCGATGTGGAAGGGCGACAGGCTTTTCCTTCCGTTGGTGTTCGGACCGGATCCGCGCCAGTTCCACGGTTACATGCGCTACGAGGGCGATGAACCGCGCGATTGGCGCTGCGAGTGGAGCTGAGCGTTTCCGGACGGATCCGCCGGCCGGAGTTCCGCCCCGGGCCGCGCATTCCATGGCGCGGACCGCGGCCGCGGCGGCGCACGTCAGACGTATTCCGCGGAATTGTCTTCTTCCTTGTCGCGGACGCGGTCTGTGAACTGAGTGAGGCTGTCCACGAACGTCAGTTCCACTTCGCCGGTGCGGCCGTTGCGGTTCTTGGCGACGTCGACGATCGCGAGGCTTGCGTCATCCGAACCTTTCGATCCCGGGTACTTGCACGGACGGCGCAGCAGCAGCACGACGTCCGCATCCTGCTCGATCGAACCGGAGTCGCGCAGGTCGGAGAGGCGCGGGCGGCCTTCCTTTTCGCGTTCGGAGTTTCGCGAGAGCTGGGACAGCACCAGCACCGGGACGTCGAGCTCTTTCGCCATCGCCTTGATTCCGGCTGAGATCTTCGTCGTTTCCAGCTGACGTCCTTCCTGCGCGGCTTCGCGGCAGTTGAGCAGCTGGAGATAGTCGATCATGATGAACTTGATGCCGTAACGCTTTTTCATGCGGCGAGCCCTGGCCCGCACGTCCGCGATGTCGAGGCCGCCCGTGTCGTCTATGTAAAGCGGGGCGTTCATCAGCTGCGACGCGCCGCGCGTGATTTTGTGGAAGCGGTCCTGGCGTTCCGATTCGGACGCGTACTGGTTGCGCACGATGTCGAAATACGGCACCTGCGACACGGCGCAGAGCAGACGCGTGATGAGGGAATCGGTCGACATTTCGCACGAGAAAACCCCGACGGGGATCGGGTCTTTTCCGGATTTTCTCTTGCCGAGCGCATCGGCGCCGAGCGCGATCGACGTGCAGATGTTCATCGCGAGCGAAGTTTTGCCCATCGAAGGACGCGCCGCGAGCACTATCATTTCGCTGTTCTTGAGACCTTGCAGCGTACGGTCGAGGTCGACGAACCCGGATGACAGGCCGGTGAGACCGGACGTGTTCTGGAACAGATTGTTTATCTTGTCGAACGTTTTCTGCAGCGCTTCGTTCCAGACCGGGACGTTTTTATCTTCGTCGTCCGAAATGGCGAGCATTTTCTCCTGCGACTCGGAAAGAATCGTGGATATCGCGCGGTCTGGTTCGTAGCATTTCGCCGCGGCTTCTTCGGCGGCGGCGATGATGCGGCGCAGCGTGAACTTCTCCTCGAGGATTTTCGCGTAGTACTCGGCGTGGGCGACGACGAGCTCTCCCGAGACGAGCCGTTCCACGTAGGCGGCGCCGCCGACCTGATCGAGCACGCCGGCTTCCTGCAGTGCGGAGATCACGGTGATCGCGTCGACGCCCGTGCCTTTCGATTCGAACATCGATTTGGCCGTTTCGAAAATGGTTCTGTTCGCCTCGATGTAGAACCACTCCGGAACCGCGCGGAGTCCCGCGAGCATTTCGAAAGTCTGTTCGGCCGCGAGCAGCGCGGCGCCGAGCACTCCGCGTTCGGCTTCCTGACTGTAAGGAGGCACCCTCACCCGGGCGACGTCGTCCGCCCTGGTCTTTTTACCTTTTGTTTGCATGCCGCAAACCCTACCCGAAATTCCGCGGCTTATAAAGCGAATTCGGTTCACAAAACATTTACAGGTTATCGACAGGAGAAATTTGATATAATACGGCCATCACACGCAATGCTGCAGACATGAACGACAAAGACGATCGCACCGAAACGCCTAAAACTTCGGATTCATTGCTGTGTGACATCGCCGCTCATGACGATTCGCCGCGGTGGGACGAGTTCGCGAAAATTTACGGCCCCGTTCTCAGGCGGTACGCCGATGACGAAAGCTCCGGATCCGGGCTGAATCCGGAATGCGAGTCGGATGATTTGGTTCAGGAAGTTTTCCTGACCGTGAAAAGCGTTCTGCCGGGCTTCCGGTACGATCCGAAAAAGGGGCTGTTCCGCGCGTTTTTGCACAAAATCGTCCACAACAAGGTCAGAACGCTGCGCAAGAAAAGGTCGAAAGATCCGATTTTCGTCGACGGTGCGGTTCTTGAATCCAGCGAATCGGACGGCGATGGCAAGCCCGCGCCTGAATTCGATCGCGAACTTGCGTTGCGCGTCTGGTCTCAGGCCCTTGCGCTGGTGTTTTCGGAAGTCGATCTCGAACCGAACACGAAAGCCGTGTACAGACGGCTCGTTCTGGAAGGCAGGTCCGCCGAGTCCGTGTCGCGTGAATTCAACATGACTCCGAACGCGGTTTACCAGATAAAAAACCGTGTCAACGCAGTTGTGCGTAAGAAATTGCTCCGTGCCGCCCATAATAAGAAGGACCTTGATGAAATTCTCGAGGCCTTTCTTTCACGACGGAAAAATCATCAATGAACGATCAGATTCCAGGCGCGGAATTCGGCGGTTCTTACAGACTTGAACGAAAACTCGGCGAAGGAGGCATGGGCACCGTGTGGCTTGCGCACGATATGGTGCTCGGGCGGAACGTCGCCATAAAAATCCTCCGGGAAAAATCGCTTGACGGGCACGCCGAGGCCCGTTTCCGCAGGGAAGCCAAGATACTTGCTCAATCGAAAAATCCGTCGATTCTGCCGATTTTCGCGGCGGACGTGGACACGGAGACCGGGCTTTCGTTCTACGTGATGGAGGCGTGTCTGTTTTCCGTCGGAGAACTCGAAACGCTCTGCCGGGACATTTTCAAGTGCAATTTTCCGTGCGATCCGGTCGAGTGGAAGGATTCAAGCCGTGCGCTTACGCTGAAGGACCTGCTTTCCTGCGGCAAATCGCTGCATCCGGAGACGGTCGCGCGCATAGGACTCGATCTTGCCGGCGCGATAGCCCATGCGCATTCGCTCGACCCGGTCGTCGTGCACCGGGACATCAAGCCGTCGAACGTGCTTTTTCGCACCGACGGCACCGCCGTGCTCGCCGATTTCGGAATCGCGGGACGTATCCGGACTTCAAAAGACGCCTCGACAACCGTTTCGTGGGAAGACCGCCGCGCGGCGCCCCGTTTTCTGGGAACGCCGGCTTACGCCGCGCCTGAACAGCTCGAAGAGTCTTCGGAGGTCGGGCCGGCGGCGGATTGGTACGCGTTCGGCGCCGTGCTTTACGAGGCGCTGACCGGACGCCGCCACAGGATTTACGTGAAGCCGTCGTCCGTCGATCCCAGGCGCATCTCACGTCGTTGGAACGGATTTCTTTCCGCGCTTCTCGAGGCGGATCCGGAGAAACGGCTCACCGATCCCGTGCGCATCCGCGAGACGCTCCGCAGGCTTGTCGCGTGCGGCACGGCGCGTAAATTTCCGGTGAAATGGCCTGTGATCTCTTCCGTCGCGGCCGCGGCGGCCGCATGTCTGACGGCGTATTTCGTCCGGAATCGCGGCACGGTGACCGAGTGCGATCCTTCGCCGGAATCGCCGCCGGTCGTCGAAAAGCGGATAGTTCTGCCGGGCGGAGCCACGCTGGATTTCGTCTGGGTGGAACCCGGGACGTTCACGATGGGATCCGACGACGAAACCTTCCGCGATTCGTTGCCGGCGCATCAGGTCGCGATAACGAACGGCTTTTGGATCGGCAAGACGGAGGTCACTCAGGAACAGTGGATGTCCGTGATGAGTCGGAATCCGTCGTTGTACCACGGAGACGGTCTCCCGGTCGACAGCGTGACGTGGGATGATTGCATGCGTTTCGCGGAAAAAATCAACGAGGCTTTTCCCGACGGCGGCTTCCGGGTCAGACTTCCGACCGAAGCCGAATGGGAGTTCGCCGCGCGCGGCGGAACGCGTTCGAAAGGTTTTCTGTACGCCGGCGGCGACAATCCGGACGAGGTGTCGTGGCTGGTCGAAGAAGGCATGCGGAGAACGCACGCGGTCGCGTTGAAAAAGCCGAACGAACTGGGCTTGCACGACATGAGCGGCAACATGTGCGAATGGTGTCTGGACGAATTCGCGCCGTACGCGGAGGATCCGTCGGACCTTCCGTTGTTTCCGTTCGACATGAAAGTCCGCCGCGGAGGTTCTTTCGGAGACGTGGAACAGTTTTCCACCGTCTTTTTCCGGTCGTACCAGAGACCGTACGAGCGTTCCGCCGGCAACGGACTTCGGCTTTGCGCGGACGACGGAACGACGCCGTTGCCTTCAGTCGCCGCATCCGGCGATCCGGCTCCGCTCTTTTCCCATTACACCGGCCCGGAAATCTACGTCGATTGCTCCTCCGGCGACGACGAAGCCGACGGGCTTTCCTCCGGAACCGCGAAGGCGTCGATCAAAGCCGCGCTGGAAATCTGCAAGGGAGGTGAAACGATCTGGGTGGCGCCCGGGGTGTACGAACCGTTTTACGCGGACAATCCGATGGTCGCGATAAGGGCTTCCGGCGGCGCGGGGACCGCATGCGTGGACGGCAACGGCGTCCGGATCTGCGCGCAGCTCGCTCCGATCGGAACGCCGGTCCACATGCAGAAAACCGTGCTCGACGGGTTCGTCGTGCGCAACGGCTATTCCGAAGACGGCAAAACCGGCGGCGGCGGAAGCCTCGGGATTTTCGTGAACTGCGTGTTCACGGGCAACCGCGGCTCGGGCTTCGACGTGGCCAGCGGATTGAAAAGCGGCACGGCCGTCAATTGCGTGTTCCACGGAAACTTCAACAACGCGGCCGGCGGAGCGGCCATGCATTCGGTGCTGATCAACTGCACGATCGTGCGCAACGCGATCTGCGGGAGCTGGGACTGCGACGCTTTCAACTGCATAATCGCCGGCAACAGACGCAATGTTTTCGAGGTTCCTCATTCAAACGGCCGGATTCTGAATTGCTGCGTGTATCCCGTCGCTTCTCTTCCGGGAGGCGTCGTAAACGTTTTCCGGGATCCGTGCTTCTCCGATCCGGAGAAAAACGATTTCCGTCTGCGGAAGGATTCACCGTGCATCGATGCCGGAGACGTGAAATATTTGCGCGGATTCGTGGACACCGATATCGGCGGACGGCCGAGAACGGTCGGAAAAACCGTGGATATCGGTGCGTTTGAAACGCCGGAGGGTCTTCTTCAGTCACCGTAAACCCCATCTGATTGTTTGCAAGCCATGAATGAAATTAAAACTCCTTTTCTCGGTTGCGCGTACTATCCGGAAGATTGGCCGGACGATCTCATCGGCGAAGACATCGCCAAAATGCGCGAAGCCGGCATCCGGTGCGCGCGGATCGGCGAGTTCGCCTGGCGCAAGATGGAGCCGCGTCCGGGAGAGTTCGATTTCGCGTGGCTGCACCGCGTGATCGACACGCTCGGCGAGGCCGGAATCGCGGTCGTGCTCGGCACGCCGACGGCCACGCCTCCGATCTGGCTGTCGAAGGCCCATCCCGAAGTGCTCCGGCTCGACGAGGACGGCCGCCGCACATGCCACGGAGGACGCCGCCACTGCTGTTCGAACAGTCCCGAATACATCGATGCGAGCGCACGGATCGTGGAAGCGATGGGCCGCGAGTTCGGTGACGACCCGAACGTCATCGGCTGGCAGTTGGACAACGAAATCTACGCGCACGGGCTCGGCTGTTTCTGCGATTTCTGCGTGAAGGCGTTCCACGACAGGCTCCGCCGAGAATACGGCTCGGTCGAAAATCTAAACCGGCGCTGGGATCTGAACCTGTTCAGCCAGGCGTACGACGACTTCGACGAAATTCCGTCCGCCCACAAGGCGTGGCACAATCCGCACATTTCGTTCGAGTGGATGATGTCGCAGCATGAGTCGAACGAACGCTTTCTGCGCATGCAGGCGGACATTCTGCACCGTTTCACGAAAGCGCCGGTCGGCACCGACATGATGCCGCTCGTGGCGTTCGATCAGGACGAGGTGACGTCGTTCCTCGACGTGGCGCAGTTCAACCATTACAACGAGCCGTGCAATCTCTCTCGCGTTCCGTTCTGGATGGACCGCCAGCGGACCCTCAAGGACCGCCCGTTCTGGAACACCGAAACAGCGACGAACTGGAACGGATCCACGAACGTCGGCCAGTTCATCAAGCCCGAGGGATACTGCCGCGTCAACAGCTGGCTGCCGGTGGCGCTCGGAGGCGAGTGCAACATGTACTGGCTGTGGCGCCAGCACTGGGCGGGCCACGAACTGCTGCACGGTTCGGTGCTCACGCCAGAGGGCCGCCCGGTGCACGTTTTCGGAGAAGTGCAGCGCACGGCCGCCGAATTCGACAAGGCGTCGGAATTCATTTCCGGAACGAAAGTCGAAACCGGGGTCGCATTGCATTTTTCCGCGCGCGTCGCGTCGCTGTTCGAACAGCAGCCCGTTTTCTGGAGCAATTCCTACGACGGCTACGTCGCCCGCGTCCACCGCGCGATTTCCGGGATCGGCGCGCGGCCGGACGTCATAGGATCGAAGAAACCGCTCGACAAGTACAAAGTGCTTTTCTCGCCGATGATGATGACGCTCGAGGAGGGCGATCTGGCGGAACGCATCCGCGCCTGGACCGAAGCCGGCGGCGTGTGGGTGGCCGGGCCGAACACGGACGTGCGCGATTCCATCGGCGCGCACAATCTCGATCAGGCGACCGGCATGCTGGAAGAATGGCTCGGCGTGAGACTCGATTACTCGATCCCGTCGGACTGCACGGTTCTGCGGCTCGAGTGGTGCGACCGCCATGCCGAAATCGAAAAGCCGGAGGAAATCAACGGACATTCCCGCAACTGGCTCGAGGTCTGGGCCGATTCCCCGAAGATCGAACCCATCGTGAAAATCGCCGGAGGCAATTCGGAACTCAACGGCAGGACGATCGTCGGGCGCGTGCGCGTCGGCAAAGGAGAAGTGATTCTCTGCGGCTGGACCCCGACCGACGGAGAGCTCGCGCACATCGCCGGAATCGCGCTAGCCGACGCCGGCGCGACGCGTTTCGAAACGACGGGAGAACTCGTCGTGGCGCCGCGTCGCGGCGAAGCGGGCGAAGGACTCGTGGTCTGCGAAATCGCCGACGCGCCCGCCACGCTGCGTCTGCCGGCGCCGATGACGGATCTTCTCACGGGACGCCGCCACGAAGGCGTCGTCGACGTCGCCCCGTACGACGTGATGGTGTTCAAACGTTGACGGTTGCACGCGGCATGGCGGATGACGGACCAGCGGCTTTTCTGCCCGGCGCGGACGAAAGAATCAACGACCTTCTGCGGTTCTCCGCGGAGGTCGACAAAATGACTTCGATACTCCGTCAGACGCTGCTCGTCGACGGAAGCCGGCGCGAAAACGACGCGGAACATTCCTGGCACATCGCTTTGATGGCGATGCTGTTCAAAGACTACGCTCCGTCCGGATGCGACGTTTCGCGTTCCGTCCGGATGTGCATCGTCCACGACCTCGTCGAAATACGCGCCGGCGACACGTTCGCGTACGACGTGAACGGCAACATCGGTAAAAAAGAGCGTGAACGGAAGGCCGCCGACGAACTTTTCGGCGGACTGCCGGAAAACATACGCGCGGAGATCCGCTCGCTTTGGGAGGAGTTCGACGAGCGGAAAACTCCCGACGCGGTTTACGCGGCGGCGATGGACCGGCTTCAGCCCTTTCTCCACAACACTCTCACGGAAGGCCATTCGTGGAAAACGCACGGCACGCCGGTCGGCATGGTGAACGAACGGCTGAGGCCGGTGCTCGAAGCGATTCCCGAACTCAAGAGTTGGTACGACGCCAACATCGAACGCGCGCTGCGCGAGAATTGGCTCCGCGGCTGACGCACTCAAGGGTCAAAATGCAGGGGTCAGGCCCCGCACTTGGTCGCAAGTAAGGCCGCGCGTTAGGGACAGGCCTCGCACTTGTAGGAGCATCCAAGGGTCGAAATGCAGGGGCCAGACCTCGCACTTGGTCGCACGTAAGGCCACGCGTTAGGGACAGGCCCCGCACTTGTAGGAGCATCCAAGGGTCAAAATGCAGAAATGCAGGGGTCAGGCCCCGCACTTGGTCGCACGTAAGGCCGCGCGTTAGGGACAGGCCTCGCACTTGTAGGAGCATCCAAGGGTCGAAATGCAGGGGCCAGACCTCGCACTTGGTCGCCTTCTGAAATCGGCGTTCGTGCATAACTGTTTGAAATTTCCGGCTTTGCACTTTGCCGCGCGTTGGGGTCAGGCCCCGCACTTTGAGGCCCCGCACTTGTAGGAGCATCCAAGGGTCAAAATGCAGGGACCAGACCTCGCACTTGGTCGCACGTAAGGCCGCGCGTTGGTAGCGCATTGGGGGCAGGCCCCGCACTTTGTCCGCCAAAAGTCTGCGGCTGAACGCCGCGAAGCGAAGCGGAGCGGTAGCGGAGCATGTTTGACAGCCGTCGGAGTTTTTCAACACGGCGCACTTGCAAACCGCGCCATTGCTCCGTTTGAAAGAAACTCCGATCCGTGAAGCTCTCGCTACCGCTCCGCCGAATGGACAACGCTTTCGCACCGCCGATTCGGCGCGCACGGGATTGAAAACAGATTGTTTTATTTCGAGGGCTGCGCGTTGGGGTCAGGCCCCGCACTTTGCCCGCCAAAAGTCTGCGGCTGAACACCGCGAAGCCGGGCGAAGCGGTAGCGCGTCCGGAACGCGGAAATGTGGTATGATCCGGAGCATGAAAGTTCTTGTTTGCATAAAACAGGTTCCGGGCGCTTCGCGCGTTGAAATCGACGAAAAAACCGGAACGCTCAAACGCGACGGCGTCGCCGCGAAGATGAATCCGTTCGATCTTTACGCGCTTGAAACCGCATTGCGCGTGAAAGAGCTGACCGGTGCCGAAGTGACGGTGCTCACGATGGGGCCGCCGCAGTGCGAAAAAGTCGTCCGCGAGGCGTTCATGATGGGCGTCGACCGCGGAGTGATTCTTTCCGACCGCGCGTTCGGAGGCTCCGACGTGCTGATGACTTCCTACGCTCTGTCCCAGGGCGTGCGCAAGGCAGGTCCGTTCGATCTGATCGTCTGCGGCAAGCAGACGACCGACGGAGACACCGCGCAGGTCGGTCCCGAACTGGCCGAGTGGCTGGGAATTCCGCACGTAGTGAACGTCAAAGACATTCTCGGCGTCTCCGTAAACGACATCACGCTCGTGGCCGATCTTCCGGACTGCGAAATGACCGAACGACTCCCGTTTCCGTGTCTCGTGACCGTTCAAAAGGGGATTTTCGAGCCGCGCCTGCCGTCGTACCGTCGGAAACTGGCCACGGCGGACCGCGAAATAACCTGGCTCAAGGCCGGGGACCTGGATGATTCCGATCCGTCGCATTACGGGCTCAACGGTTCGCCGACTCAGGTGAAACGGATTTTTCCTCCGGAAAGCCGGGCTGAACGCGTGATGTTGGAGGGCGATGAAAAGGCGCAGGCCGCGGGATTGGCGGAAGTGCTTGAACAAAGGCGGTTTTTCTGACTTTCAGGTTTGCGGATTCGGAACAATGAGTTACATAAAAATCAATCAGGAGAAAGCGGCGGATCCCGAGGCTCTCGCCGGCATCTGTCCGTTCGGCGCCATCGAAGTCAAAGACGGACGGCTCGAAATACACGCCGGTTGCCGCATGTGCCGCATGTGCGTCAAAAAGGGCGGGGGAGTTTTTGAATTCGTCGAGGAGAACGCCGCGCCGGCGGTCGACAAGTCGTTGTGGCGCGGCGTCGCGGTCGTTGCGGAAATCAACGCCGACGGCGTCCTGCATCCGGTCGCGCTTGAACTTCTGGGCAAGGCGCGCGAGCTTGCTTCGAAGACGGGGCAGAAGGTCACCGCTCTGGTCGCGGGGTGCGGAACGGACGCCGCGGTCGGCGGAATCCTCGAACACGGCGCGGACGAGGTCCATGTCTACGACGCGCCCGAGTTGAAGCATTTCCGCATCGAGCCGTATGTCAACGTTCTGGAAGATTTCATCAACGCGACCCATCCGTCGGCCGTTCTCGTCGGCGGCACGGAAAACGGCCGTTCCCTGGCCCCGCGCGCGGCCGCGCGTTTCCGCACCGGACTCACGGCGGACTGCACGTCGCTGGACATGTCCCCGGACACTGATCTCGACCAGATCCGTCCGGCTTACGGCGGCAACATAATGGCGCACATCAACACTCCGCGTACGCGGCCTCAGTTCGCCACCGTCCGTTACAAGGTGTTTTCCGTCCCTCCGAAGGAAACGCCGCACGGCGGAATCGTGAGACACGTCCTTGCGGCGGACAAGCTTGCATCGTCGATCGAAATAATCGAACGGAAAATCAAGGATTCCGTGAAGGGCATCGAAGAGGCGGAGACTCTCGTCGTGTGCGGCCGCGGCGTGAAGAACGCGTCCGACGTCGCGATGCTGGAAGAACTTGCCTCGCTTCTCGGCGGCAAGACCGCTTCCACGCGCCCGATGGTCGAAGCCGGATGGTTCGACGCGAACCGTCAGATCGGACTTTCCGGACGAACGGTCAAACCGAAGCTGCTGATAGCGTGCGGCGTTTCGGGCGCGATCCAGTTCGCGTCCGGCATGAACAATTCGGAATGCATCGTCGCGATAAACACGGATCCTGACGCCCCGATTTTCGGCATCGCCGACATCGGCATCGTCGGCGATCTGTACAAGGTCGTCCCTGAATTGATCGCCGTCGTCAAGGCGAAGAAATCCGCGGTCGAAGAATGATGGAGCCGGACATGAATTACAAGAAATTCGACGAAACCGATCTTGCTTTCCTGCGGAGCGTCTACGGAGAAGACCGCGTCGTTTCACGCGATTCCATAGGCGACGACTATTGCCACGACGAGCTCGGCGGCGCGTTTTCGCGGCCCGACGCCCACGTGAAGGTGCGCTCGACCGAGGAAGTTTCGCGGATCATGAAATACGCTTTCGAAAAGACGATCCCGGTCACTGTCCGCGGCGGCGGCACCGGACTTGTCGGCGGCGCCGTTCCTCTGGAGGGCGGCATCCTGCTCGACACAAGCGCGATGAACCGCTTTCTGGAGCTTGACGAAAACAACATGACGCTCACCCTGGAGCCCGGTGTGCGTCTCATGGAGATCGGCAAACACGTCGAAGAACGCGGGCTTTTCTATCCGCCGGATCCGGGTGAAAAAACGGCCACGATCGGCGGCAACATTTCAACGAACGCCGGCGGAATGCGCGCGGTCAAGTACGGCGTGACGCGCGACTACGTGCGCGCGCTGGAGGTCGTTCTTCCGAACGGCGAAGTCGTCGAACTCGGAGGAAAAATAGCCAAGAACAGTTCCGGTTACGCGCTCAAGGATCTGATCGTCGGTTCCGAGGGCACGCTCGGCGTGGTGACGAAGGCGACGCTCCGCCTGCTGCCGCTGCCGAAGTTCAAGGTTTCGCTTCTCGTTCCGTTCCCCGACCTTGAAACCGCCGTCAACACGGTGCCGGTCGTCATCCGTTCCTCGTCCGTTCCGACCGCCGTGGAGTTCATGGAGCGCGAGGTCATTCTCGCCGCCGAAAAATTCCAGGCGCGCAGGTTCCCGGACAATTCCGCCGACGCGTATCTGCTTCTTACGTTCGACGGCATGAGCCAGACCGAAATCGACATCGCCTGCGATTCGGTCGCAAGGACCTGTCTCGACGCCGGGGCGATCGATGTTTTCATTTCGGACACCCAGGAGCGGAACGAATCGATTTGGTCGGCTCGCGGCGCGTTTCTCGAGGCGATAAAGGCGTCGACTTCGGAAATGGACGAATGCGATGTCGTGGTGCCGCGTTCGAAGGTCGCCGAGTTCGTTCTGTTTTCACGCGGGTTGCAGAAAAAACACAATGTGCGCATCCGCTCGTTCGGACACGCCGGCGACGGCAATCTGCACATCTACGTCCTCCGCGACGGGTTGGACGAAACCGCATGGAAGAAAACCCTCGCCGCGACGTTCGCCGATCTTTACGCGAAAGCGCGCGAACTCAAAGGACAGGTTTCCGGAGAACACGGCATCGGAAGCGCGAAAAAGGAATTCTTCGCGCGGTCCGTGCCCGATCCCGTGCGTACGCTCATGCTCGGCATAAAAGACGTTTTCGATCCGAAACACATTCTCAATCCCGGAAAAATCCTCGGCGACTGATCCAGCAGGCTTGAGCCGAATGTCTTCTCTTTGGAAACGGCGGTCGTTCCGGAAGCGAATGACGGCGGCTGATGCATGGGCTTTGACGGGTTCCGCATCGCCGCGAAATCCGGAGCCGCCGGATTTTCGGGTTGCGGGTTCCGCGCTCAGTGCGTGAGTTGGCCGGGGAGGACGGCTTTTGTTTTCGGCGGGAACGTCGCTTCGTATGCGGCGAACGCTTCCGGTTCGTTCATCGCGACGAAGTATCCTTTCGGCGTGCTGTACGTGCCTTCGATGCCGTCGAGATATCCCGGTTTCAATTCGCGCGCGAGGAAATACGGCGTTTCGCTTTCCTTCGGCTCGCCGTCGTAATGGATTTTCAGCGAACTGGCCAGGACGAATCCGGCGTGTCCGTAGAACGCGATGTTTCCCTCCATGCAGAGCATGCCTATTCCGAGGTCGCGCGCTTTTTCAATGGAGTGAAGCAGAAGTTCGAGCCCGAGCCCTCGGCGTTTGAACTCCGGGTGGATGCAGATCGGTCCGAACGTCCATGCGGGAAAATCGGAGCCGTCTTCCAGCTTGAGCGACGCCTTTGAATACATCACCTGACCGATGATTTTTCCGTTCTCGTCTTCCATCACGAAATCGAGTTCCGGGATGAAATCGGGATTCGATCTGTACCGATGGAGAACGAAATGCTCGAGACATCCCGGGCGGTACACGTTCCAAAACGCCTCACGCACGAGATTCTCCGTCTCGCGGTGGTCTTCGGGTCGTTCCAGCCGGATCTTCATCACTCGCTCACGCCTTGTGCGCGGAGGCGGGCCTGCAGGTCGGCCACGGGAACGTCGCGCAGACGGATGCCGCGGGCGGCGGCGATCGCCCCCGCGGCGCCTGCGGCCTGGCCGATGTTGGCGCAGATGGGCATCACGCGGAAGTTCGAACTTGCTTTGTGCGTGCCCGAAATCGTGCGTCCGGCGAGCAGCACGCCGTCGAGTTTTTCCGGCACGAGGCAGCCGTACGGAATCGAATAACCCTTCGGTTGCGTGAACTTGTGCTGGCAGCCGTTCGCATCGAGACCCGCTCCGACGGTGTTGTGGATGTCGAAATTGAAATGGGCCTTCGTCACGCACCAGTCGGGGAAAAGCTTCGCTTCGAGGATGTCCTGTTCCGTGAGCGTGTACAGGCCGGTGAAATGACGCGTTTCGCGCACACCCACCTGGGCCGCCGACGAAATGACGTAGCAGTTTTCGTAGCCGGGCGCGAACTTGCGCAGGAAGGCGACGATGGAATCGATCTGCCCGTGCGTGAGAACGTGGGCTTTGGTGAGGTCGGCGGCCTTGGTGCCGTCCACCGACGTCATGTTCGTCATGTTCACCGTGACGATGCCGGGCAGAGTGCTCTTGTACAGCAGAACATGGCCGGCGGGCGCCGGCAGATTCGCGCGGCCGAGCGACTGGATTTCTCCGGCCGGGACATCCACGAGCGACTCGAACGAGCCGGGGAATATCGCCTTGTCGAAATCGACGCCTCCAATTTTGAACATGAGCGTCATCGGCTGCATCACGCCGTCGCCTTCGCGGCCGATTTGGAACGCCGCGCCGGCGCGCGCCGCCAGATCCCCGTCGCCCGTCGCGTCGATCACGGCCTTCGCGAGAATCGCTTCGCGTCCGGACTTGCTTTCTGTGATCGCTCCGGCGACCGCTCCGTTTTCCATCACCGGACAAACGGTGAACGTGTAGAGGCGGAGCTCCACGCCGACTTCGGCGAGCATGTCGAGCATCGTCTGCTGCAGGCGGTCTGGGTTGATGACCTGACGCATTTCCGGGCGCGCCGAATCGCACGAGCGGTCGAGCAGTTCTTCGTAGAATCCGCCGCGCGTGTTGCCGGTCCAGTGGCTCATCGATCCTGACGTCGCCACGCCGCCGACGAGCCCCGTCTGCTCGACGAGACAGGTTCTGGCGCCTTCGCGCGCGGCGCAGACCGCGGCCGCGAAGCCCGCCGGGCCCGCTCCGCAAACGAGAACGTCGAATTCGCCGGTGACCGGCGTGCTGCGTGCGGGCTCGGAAATCGTCTTCATGTTTTCTGACTCAGCGTATTTCGACTTTGAGTTTGTTCACCAGGGTGTTCTTTACGGCGTCGTGCCAGGCGTTCACCTCTTCGTCCTTGAGCGTGCGGTCGTCAGCACGGTAGAGCAGGCGGTACGCGAGCGAAGTTTTGCCTTCGCCGAGGGCTTTGCCCTTGAAGATATCGAAAAGCGAAACGGAAACGAGTTCCTGCGGGCCGGCCTTCTTCGCGGTGCGGACGATGTCGTCGTTCGAGACTCCGGCCGGAGCGACGAGCGCGATGTCGCGCTCCGTGCCCGGAAGAGTCGGCACGTCCTTGGCTTTGGCCACGCGGAACACGTTCGACACGAGCGGTTCGCGGCGGAGTTCGCACAGCGCCACGGGCGAGGCGATGCGGTGCGACGCGCACAGCGTTTTTTTCACGAGGCCGATGCGGCCCGCCGTGCGGCCGGCGATCATGATCAGCGCGGAGCAGCCCTTTTCAAAGCCGTCGAAGTCTTCGCTCTGGAAGCGCAGCGCGGGCGTGTGGAGCCTTTCGGCGAGCGCTTCGAGCGCGCCTTTGAGCCAGCGGAGCGTTTCCGAGGGCTCGACCTTGCGCATGCAATCCGTGGAGTCGCGTCCGGCGAAGCCCATCATCGCCATGCAGACGTGATCGTCTTCCGACGGCGCGCCCTTTTCGTCGAGTCGGAACACGCGGCCCATTTCGAACACGGCGGCCGTGGAGACTCCGTGCGAACGGTTGCGCGCGAGCGTCTCGATCACCTGCGGCGCGAGGCGGTCGCGCATGACGGAGAGGTCGGCGCCGACGGGGTTGGGAAGCACGAGGCGTTTGTCGGCGTTGACGGTGGAAAAAGCGTCGAGCACCGCCGGCGCGGTGAACGAATAATGCATCACCTCGTTGAGGCCGAGCCCGGCGAGCGTACGGCGGCAGAAGGCGGCCGCGCGCGCCGCGGAATCGTCCGCGTCCGGCACGACGGTCGTGGCGGGCACGACGTCGGGCAGCGCGTCGAGTCCGTTCATGCGGGCGATTTCCTCGATGAGGTCGCATTCGTCCGTGCAGTCGACGCGGTAGGACGGCACCGCGAAACGCGCGCCGTCGGCGTCCTTCGAAACGGTTTTGAACGCGAGCGATTCGAGAATGCCGATCTGACGGTCGTCGGGAATGTCCATGCCGACGACTTCGCGGACGCGTTTGAAGCGCAGCGCGATTTCGAGAGGCGTCTTCGAAGTGAAGTCCTGCGCGACGCAACCGGTGGCGACGGTGGCGCCGGCGTATTTCACGAGCAGGTTGCACGCGCGGCGCGACGCCCAGTCCGGCAGCAGGGGATCGACGGAGCGTTCGAAGCGGTGGGCGCTTTCGGTGTGGAGGGAAAGCGCGGTTTCGGTCTTCTTGATCCCGGGCGCCGCGAAGGATGCGGATTCGAGCAGCACCGACGAGGTGTCGGGTTCTATTTCGGAACCTTCGCCGCCCATCACGCCGGCGACGGCGAGCGGGGTCTGCGGATCGGCGATGAGCAGCATCGAATCGTCGAGCGTGCGGTCCTGGCCGTCGAGCGTGCGGATTTTTTCGCCGGGCTTCGCGTTGCGGACGATGATCGAATGGTCGTGCACCATGCGGTAGTCGAACGTGTGCAGCGGCTGGCCGCATTCGAGCATCACGTAGTTGGAAACGTCCACGACCACGTCGATCGAACGCATTCCGCAGAGCTCGAGGCGCTTCTTCATGAACGCAGGCGACGGGCGGCGCTCGACGTGCGGCAGCACGCGCGCCGTGTAGCACGGACATGCGGCGGTGTCTTCGATTTTCACCGAGCAGAGATCCGCGGCCGCAGCGGACGCGTCTTCGGGGAAATCGATTTCAGGCAGTTTGAGCGGACGGCCGAGAATCGCCGAAAATTCGCGCGCTATGCCGATGATCGAAAGGCAGTCGCCGCGGTTCCAGGTGACCTCCACGTCGAACACCGTTTCGGGTTTGAGATCGGGGTAAAGATCGGCGATCGGAGTGCCGGGCGCGATCGAAGGATCGAGTTCCATGATGCCGGAATGATCTTCGTCGAGACGGAGTTCGCGGCCGGAGCAGAGCATTCCGAAACTGGCGACGCCGCGCAGTTTGCCTTTTTTGAGCACCTCGCCGTTTTCTGGAACCTTCGCGCCGATGTGCGCGAGCGGCGTGATCAGCCCGGCGCGGCAGTTGGGGGCGCCGCAGACGATCTGCAGATCCTCTTTGCCGTCGAACACCGTGCACACGTGCAGATGATCGGAATCGGGATGCGGCTCGCAGGTTTTCACCAGCGCCGCGCAGATTCCGGTGAAGTCCGAACCGACCTGTTCGATACCTTCGATTTCGATGCCGGCGAAGGTGATTTTGTCGGCGAGTTCACGGACGGAAAGATCGGAGATGTCGATGTAATCGGCAAGCCACGAGACTGGAAGTTTCATAGCGATGTGGAAAATGTGTTTTGATTATCAGGGGATTCTAGCAGAAGCGTGCCAGCTTTTCACGGATTTCTTCGGCCAGCGCCGTTCCGACGCCGGCGACGGAAGCGATTTCTTCCACGGACGCCGCGGCGAGTCTGCGCACCGATCCGAAGCGTTTGAGCAGTTCGCGTTTGCGTGTCGCGCCGATGCCTTCGATCTCGTCCAGCTCGCTTTCCCGGATTCGTTTGCGCCGCAGCATGCGGTTGTAGGAAATCGCGAATCTGTGCGCTTCGTCGCGCAGGCGGATCAGCACTTTGAGCGCCTCGCTTTCGCGCGGCAGGACGATTTCCCCGGTGCCGTCCGGCCAGTCGACGACGATGATTTCGAACCGCTCGGCGAGGCCGACGACGGGCAGATCTCCGAATCCGGCCGCGGCGAGCGCGGCGCGAGCCGCGCGCAGCTGCGTGATTCCGCCGTCGACCATCACCAGATCCGGGAACGCGCCGTTTTCCTCGCGCAGACGCGTGTAGCGGCGCGTCACGACCTCCGCCATGCTGCGAGGATCGTCGATGCCTTCGACTGTTTTTATTTTGAACCGGCGGTAGCGCTGCGGCGTCGTGACGCCGTCCACGCACGCGACCATCGACGCGACGGTCATGAGTCCGCCCAGATGCGAGATGTCGAAGCCCTCGATGACGTGCGGCGGTCCGGGAAGCCGCAGCAGTTCGCCCAGTTCGCGGCAGCCCTCGGACGCGGTGTCGCGCCCGAGTTTCGGCTCGAGCACTTCCTTCGCGCGCAGCCGCACCATGTCTCGCAGCGCCGCGATCGTGTCGCGCACGCGCGCGGCGCCCTCGAAGTCCTGCGCGGCGGCCGCGGCGCGCATTTCGGCGTCGAGTTCGTCGAGCACCGCGCGGTCTCCGTTGCGCAGGAACGCGCACGCTTCGTCGAAGCGCGCGCGGTATTCTTCCCGTGAAATCGCGCCGGTGCACGGTGCCGAACACTGCGCGATGCGGTCGTCGTGGCAGTGTTTGTGCTCCGCCTCGCCCGGACACGCGAAGTCGCATTTGCGCAGACCCCAGCGGCGTTCGACGAAGTCCTTCACGGTGTGGACGACCGTCGCCGACGGGAACGGACCGAAATAGAGATCTCCGTCGTCGCGCACGATGCGGTGTTCGGAAAAACGCGGAAATTCGCGGCCGATTTCGCCTCGCAGCGCGAGATAGCGCTTGTCGTCCGTCATCGCGATGTTGAAGCGCGGTTTGTTGTCTTTTATGAGCCGGCTTTCGGTGAGCAGGGCCTCGGCTTCGTTGCGCACCACGATCCACTCCATGTCGGCGATGCAGTGCACTAGTCCCCGCAGTTTCGGCGAGCCGCGGCGCAGGGAGGATTCTCTGAAATAGCTGAGCACGCGGCGGCGAAGCGACACTGCCTTGCCGACGTAGATGATCCGTCCGTTCGCGTCGCGGTAGATGTAGCATCCCGGTTTTTCGGGAACATCCGCGAGTTTTTTGCGCAGGACTTCCGGGACTGGAATCACGGACGCTCCGCCTTTCCGCCGAACGCGCGTGCGAGCGCGACGTCGTCCGCTATCCTCGCCGCGAGCGCGGCGGGATTTTCGAATTTCATTTCATCGCGCAGACGCGATCTGAACGCGATTTTCATCGTTTCGCCGTAGAGCGGCGCGCCGTCGTAATCGAGCAGATGCACTTCGAGCAGCGGCGAATCGGGTCGCGCGTCCGGAAACGTGGGCCGGAAGCCGTGATCCGACACTCCCCGGAAGTTTTTTCCGCGCACGCGGACGTCGACGATGTAAACTCCGGGCGGCGGCATGAGCGCCGGCAGGTCGGTGAAATTCGCGGTCGGGGTCCCGAGCTCCGTTCCCACGCCGCGCGACGGCCGCGGCGCGGCGACGGCCGAAATCGAATGCGGACGCGCGAGCATCGCCTCGGCGTCTTCCATCTCGCCGGCCGCGATCGCCGCGCGGATGCGCGAA
>JAZUJQ010000085.1:0-2165 GCA_045642845.1 Kiritimatiellia bacterium | reverse complement strand
CCGTCATGTCGGCCGTCTCGTGCGTGTGGCACTCCCTCTCCGGCGCGATGCTCGCCGGGATATTCCTGAAATTCTTCCCGGATCCCGACGCCGGGAACGGCGGCGGATCCGGACGGAAGTGACGCGCCGCGCCGACGCGCTCAACCGCGCCAGATGCGCCGGTACGCGTACGGCGTCACGCCCTCGATGCTCTTGAAGGTGCGCGCGAAATAATTGGCGTCGTCGACGCCGCACTCCCCGGCGATCTGCTCTATGGATTTCCGGGTGAAGCGCAGCAGCTCCTTGGCGTGCGAAACGCGCACGTCGGCGACGCAGCGGTGGATCGTCATTCCGAAACGGCGGCGGAATTCCCGGACGAGCGTGAATTTGTTCACCGAGAATTTCTCGGAAAGCTCGTCGAGCGACACGCGCCGGTGGTAGTTCTCCGTCACGAAAGACCACACGGCGTCCATGCGGCGGTCGCGCCAACCGGCGCCGGAGACGGCCGACGACGCGTGATCGGCGTCGGCCGTCAGCATCGCGAGAAGAATGTGCAGCTCCTTGTTCACGCCCATCTCTTTGAGCGTGCCGTCCGAATCGCAGATCGCCATGACCGTTTCCCAGCGGTGACGGTACTGCGCCGGCATCGAAGGTCGGAACACCGTCCGGCCGCCGCGCGACGCGTAGTACTCGGCGAACGCCGGCATGATGGTTCCGTAGAAATGCAGCCACCGCAGCTTCCAGGGATTGGATCCGGTCGAATGCGAATACGGCTTGCGGCAGTCCATGAACGCGCAGTCGCCCTTCTCCATTTTCACCGTTTCGCCGCCCACGGTGATTTTCCCCGTTCCGGATTCGACCATGATGAACAGAAACGATTGCAGACCCTCGCGGTCGCACGTGACGTTCGCCGGAAAACTCCGTTCCCCTATTTCCTGCACGTAAAGCAGCGACGATTTCGCGAAATCCGACGGCGTGCAGAGCGTTCTTCCAGAGTCAAGCCCGGCGCCAGGCGCGGGCTTCCGTTGCGTTTCCTTTGTCATGACGTTTTTCATAAATCGGCCATGCTACGTGAAACGCACAAAATTGTCAAAGTCAATTTTATGCTTCTATCGCAAACTGTTTCATTGTTTTTCAAGAAGACATTGGGTAGAATGCGCGCAAACGTCAAGTCAAAATAATGAATAGATTCGAATGGACACACAAAACAAGATATACGTCGCCGGACATCGCGGCATGGTTGGTTCGGCCATAGTCAGGCGTCTGCGGAGCGCCGGCTTCGGCAATCTGGTTCTGCGCACGCACAAGGAGCTCGATCTCCGGCGCCAGGCGGACGTGGAGGCGTTTTTCGCGGAGGAGAGGCCGGAATACGTTTTTCTCTGCGCATCGAAAGTCGGCGGCATCGCCGCGAACGCGGAAGCGCCCGCGGACTTCATGTTCGACAACGTGACGATGGAGATGAACGTCATCCGTTCCGCATGGGAGAACGGCTGCAGGAAACTGCTCTTCCTCGGGTCGTCCTGCATCTATCCGAGGATGGCGCCGCAGCCGATGCGCGAAGACTGCCTGCTCACCAGCGCGCTCGAACGCACGAACGAGGCGTACGCGCTGGCGAAGATCTGCGGCCTGAAATACTGCGAGTACCTCAACCGCCAGCACGGCGCGGATTTCATCTCGGTAATGCCGACCAATCTGTACGGTCCGAACGACAACTACCACCCCACGCACAGCCACGTCCTGCCGGCGCTTCTGCGGCGTTTCCACGAAGCGAAAGTCTCCGGCGCCGCGTCGGTCACGTGCTGGGGCGACGGCTCGCCGATGCGGGAGTTCCTGTACGTGGACGATCTGGCCGATCTCTGCGTGTTTCTGATGGAGAACTACTCCGGCGACGAAACCGTGAACGCGGGCACCGGCAAAGAGATTTCGATCAAGCGCCTCACGGAGCTTGTCGCCGAAACCGTCGGCTTCACCGGCGAAATCCTGTGGGACGCGTCGCGCCCCAACGGCACTCCGCGCAAGCTGCTCGACGTCTCCAAGGCGGCCGCGCTCGGCTGGCGTTACAAAACCGAACTCGAAGACGGAATCCGTCTGGCTTACCGGGACTTCCTTGAAAATCCGATGCGGACGGAACGCTGAAATCTTGACTGCAAGCCCGGTTTTTGCGAAACTCCAACCCGTACCAATCA
>JAZUJQ010000084.1:0-21033 GCA_045642845.1 Kiritimatiellia bacterium | reverse complement strand
TGATCATCGAATACACCGCCATCACGGCGGCGTTGACCAGCACGACGGCGAGCAGCGCGCGGCGGCTGCGTCCGCGCGACGAAAGCATCATGACCAGCGCCAGCGCCAGCGGCGTAATGAAGAGAAGCAGGCTGCGCTCCGCCTCCATCCACACGATTTTGTCGCCGCCGGGCGTCGAAAGTTTCGTGCGGATGAGCGCGTACGCGATCATCGGCAGCCACGACGCGAACGCGACGAACGCGCGCCGCGGAATGCGGTGCCTGAAACGGTCGGCCCACGACGCTTCGTCCCGCAGCACCGGCAGCAGCGTGGCGACGCCCGAACAGAGGCACGCAAGCGCCAGCAGCGCGGTCATCGGCCAGAACCACCACATCTCGACGGAGCCGAAGCACCACGGCGAGAGCACGAGCAGAGCGCCGATGAAAAACATCGCGGCGCGGTGGAAGAACCCGGAAAGACCGTCTATCATGCCGCCGCGCCCCGTTTTCAGACTTCAGACCCTGCGTATGGCGATGCACGCGTCGTGACCGCCGAACCCGAGGGCGTTGTTGAGCACGACGTCGAGCTTCCGCTCGCGCGCCGTGCCGAAAGTGTAATCCAGATCGCAGTCCGGATCGTCCGTGAAATGGTTGATCGTCGGCGGAATCACGCCGGTCTCGAGAGCCTTCACGCACGCCACGGTTTCGATCGCGCCGGCGCCGCCGAGCAGGTGGCCGGTCATGGACTTCGTGGACGAAACGGAAACTTTGCGCGCCGCGTCTTCGCCGAACGCGCGTTTGACGGCGAGCGTTTCGATGCGGTCGTTCATCGGCGTGGACGTGCCGTGCGCGTTGATGTAGCCGACCTGGTCGGGCGTGACGCCGGCTTCGCGCATGGCGAGTTCGATCGCCTTGGCCGAAGCCGCGCCGTCCGGCATGGGGGCCGTCATGTGGTACGCGTCGCACGTTTCGCCGAAGCCGGCGAGTTCGCCGTAAATGCGCGCGCCGCGCGCCTTGGCGCGCTCCATTTCCTCGAGCACGACGACGCCGCCGCCTTCGCCCATGACGAAGCCGTTGCGGTCCTTGTCGAACGGACGGCTGGCGTGTTCGGGATCGTCGTTGCGCGTGGAAAGCGCGTGGAGGGCCGCGAACCCCGCCACTGAAATCGGGCACACCGGGGCTTCCGCGCCGCCGGCGAGCATCACGTCGGCCTCGCCGTATTTGACGGCCCTGTAAGCCTGCCCGATGGAATGCAGACCCGAAGCGCACGCGGTGACCGTGGCGTAGTTCGGACCCTGAAGATGATGTTCGACGGCGATGGACCCCGCCGCCATGTTGGCGATGATTTCCGGAATCACGAGAGGAAGAACGCGCGTGGTCTTCTTTTCGCACATTCTGATCACTTCCTGCTCCGTCACGTCGATGCCGCCCACGCCGCTCGAAACGGTGCAGCCGCAACGGTACGGATCCGGCTCCGCCGAAAAATCGATTCCGCTGTCGGCGACGGCCTGTTTCGCCGCCGCAAGAGCGAACTGCGTGAACAGCGCGCTGCGGTGCGCGACCTTCGGATCCATGTACGCGGCCGCGTCGAAATTCTTCACTTCCGCCGCGATGCGAACCGGAAATCCGGATGCGTCGAACCTGGTGATGGGCCCTATGCCGTTGACGCCGGAAACGAGCCCGGACCAGAACGACGCCACGTCGTTGCCGACGGGGGATATAACGCCTATGCCTGTGATTGCGACTTTTCTCATTTTATCGTTGCGGTGGAAATTCGGTCTTTCAAAACGCACCCCTCCGACGCGTCGTCGCGCAGGAGGGGTGCGCAAACATTCACGGAACTCAGTCGAGTTCGGCGGGAACGCCCTTGCCCTTGAGGTAGTCGACGACGGCGCCGACGGTCTGGAACTTCTGGGCTTCTTCTTCGGGGATCGACTCGCCGATCTTGTCCTTGAAGGCGTCCTCGATGTTCATCATGAGTTCGGCCTGGTCGAGGGAGTCGGCGCTGAGGTCGTTGACGAAGGAGGATTCCATCTTGACCGCGGCGGCATCGACGTGAAGGGATTCCACGACGATCTGCTTGACTTTTTCTTCGAGAGTCATTTTTTGTTCCTTGGGTTGTTTGTTTTTTTGGTTTGGTGAAATGTCGTCACGGCATGAGCATGCCGCCGTTCACGGAAATGCACTGGCCGGTGATGTAGGAGGCGTTGTCGCCCGCGAGGAACGACACGCATTTGGCGATGTCGGAGACCTCGCCGAATTTCTTCATCGGAATCACGGAAAACATCTGCTGCTTCACGGCGTCCGGCAGCACTTCGGTCATCTTCGAATTGATGAATCCGGGCGCCACCGCGTTAACGCGCACGCCGCGGCCGCCGAGTTCGCGGGCGCAGGTTTTGGTCAGCGCGATCAGACCGCCTTTGGAAGCGGAATAGTTCGCCTGCCCGGGGTTGCCCATGAGGCCGACCACGGAAGCGATGTTCACGATCGAACCGGAACGGGCGCGCATCATCAGTTTGCCCGCTTCGCGCGTCATCAGAAACGCGCCTTTGAGGTTCACGCCGAGCACGGCGTCCCAGTCATCGGACGACATGCGCACGAGCAGTCCGTCGCGCGTGATGCCGGCGTTGTTCACGACGATGTCGAGCGAGCCGAACAGTTTCGCCGCCTCGGCGACGCCGGCGACGACGCTCGCTTCGTCGGACACGTTGAGCTCGATCGCTTCGGCCTGCACGCCGGGCATGGCGCGCAGCGCGGCGACCGTCTCTTCGCACCATTCTTTCTTGAGATCGCAGACCACGATGTTCTGCGCCGTGCCGTCGGCGGCGAGCTGTTCGCAGATGGCGCGGCCGATGCCGCGCGCGGAACCCGTGACAAGTGCTGTCTTTGCCATTGCTTTACTGGAGCAGGTCTTCGGCCCCCGCCGGGGGCGCGCCTCCGGCCCCGGCGGCGGCCGAAGCCGCGGAGTTTACATTGAAAAGAACCGCTTCCGGAAGCGCGCGCTTCACGAGACCCGTGAGCACCGCGCCCGGCCCGAATTCGGTGAACGAACCCGCCCCGGCCGATGAAAGCGCCGCGACGTCCGACGTCCAGCGGACCGGATTGGCGATCTGAGCGAGCATGGCGGCGCGGATTTCGGCGGGCGATCCGTGCACCGACCCCGTGTAATTGGAGAGCACCGGAATGCGCGGAGATTCGATTGCGGCGGCTTCGAGCACCGGCGCGAGTTTTTCCGCGGCTTCCGCCATGAACGGGCTGTGGTACGCGCCCGCGGTCTGGAGCACGACGGCGCGCGCGCCCTTCCCTTTCGCAAGCTCCGCGGCGGCGGCGACCTGCTCGTGAGTTCCGCCGAGCACGGTCTGCATCGCGCCGTTGTAGTTGGTGACCGCGCAACCCGACGCCGCCGCGATTTCCTCCGCGGTTTCGGGCCCCACTTTGAGAATCGTGACCATGCCGGACGGATGCGCGTCGCACGCCTCCTGCATGAACCGGCCGCGGGCTTCGAGAATCTTGAGCGCCTCTTCGAACGAAACGGCGCCGGCCGCCCAGAGCGCGGTCCATTCGCCGAGCGAAAGGCCCGCGGCGAACTGGAATTCGGCGTTCGGAGCGAGCTTGCGGAACGCGGTGTAGGCGGGCGCGCTGGCCGTGAAAATGGCCGGCTGGCAGACGTCCGTGCGCGTGAGTTTCTCGATCGGTCCGTTGAAAACGACGTCGGAAAGCGGATAGCCGAGAACCTCGTCCGCTTTCGCGAAAAGAGCGGCGCACTCGGGATGCGCGTCGGCGAGGTCTTTGCCCATGCCGACCGTCTGCGCCCCCTGGCCCGCGAAAAGCGCTGCGCGAAGAATGCTCATGTTCAGTGCGAAAATTTGAGAAACGGAACGCCCCCTGCACGGGGTGCCGAACGGGGCGGGATTATCTCAAAAAAAAGATTCATTTGCAAAATGAAAAACGGCGCCGTTCGCACGACGCCGTTTTCTGCTTCGGAAATCCGGAAAAATTATTTCACGGAATCCTTGGCGGCCTTCGCGACGCGGAACTTCAGGACCTTCTTCGCGGGGATCTTGATCGTCGCGCCGGTGGCGGGATTGCGACCCATGCGGGCCTTGCGGCTCACGAGGATGAGCTTGCCGAGACCGGGAACCGTGAAGCCGGCCTTGTCCTTGGCGCCCTTGTAGGCGAGAGCGACGAGTTCTTCGAGAACGGCGGCAGCCTGCTTCTTGGAGATTTCGGCCTTTTCGGCGAGAGCGGCGACGATCTGCGCCTTGGTCTTGATAGCTTTAGCAGCCATGGTGTTGTACCTTGCTTTGATTGTTGTTGTAGTTTGCGTCCGAAATGAGCCGCCCACTCGGGTTGCATCATTCGTGAACAGGTCATTTTCTACAGGTTTTCCGTTTTTTTTGCAACAAATATTTTTTGAAAAACCGTTGAAAACATTGGCTTTGAGCGGCATCGGTCTCAGATTTTCGCGGAAATCCGCGCATCACATGTTCACGCCGAGCGTCATTTTGCCGACGACATACCCCGGATCCGTGTAGTTTCCGGCCGTGCCGCAGCCGCCTGAAACGTTTTCGTCTTTGGAGAAGTCGACGCCGTATTCCGATGAACTGAACTTGTAACGGTTCCAGACCGCGCGGCACGCGACGTCGCCGTTCTTTTCCTGTTTGAATTTGAGGCAGACGATGCGCATGATTCCGTCCTGCGGCGAGCACGACTGCACCTGGCACGTGTACGAACGCTCTTTCTCGTCACGCCGCTCGAAAAGGATTTTCGACTCGTACGGACCGCCCGGCACCCAGCCGCCGCCGAGGTCCGCCGCGAGGAGTTTCACTTTGCCGATGTCCGTGCCGGTCAGAACGGTCTGGTACGACGGCTTCATGAATTTTTCGACGGTGACGGTTTTCATCGCGCCGTCGTCGGTGAATCGCACGTCTTCGGGAAACTTCTCGTACATCCCCATGCCGGCGAGCGCGTCCAGCACCTGGTCGGCGAAAGTCTTCATTCCGGCCGCGGTCGGATGTCCGGCGCTGAGCTCGATTCCGGCGAGGTCCACCGTTTCCGCGCCGTGTTTCCCGGCCGCTTCGCGGATCGCCTGACGGATTTCCCCGCGGACGCCGCCCGGAATTACGAAGAGTATCTTCGCGTCCGGATGCCTCTCCCTGAGAACGCTGAACAGTTTGCACACCGAAGGACGCGCGCACTTGAGATCTTCGTCGGTCCAGTCCGACCATTTCATTTCGCCGAGCGGAGATCCGGCCCAGCTGTCGTTCAGTCCGCCGCAGACGAGTATGAGGTCGGATCCGGCTCCGAGGCGTACGGCGCGCGTCACGAACGAACGGTTCGAGAAGTCCGCTTTGCCGTAGCCGGTGGACGAAATCGTAGCGCCGCTCCAGGACTCGTTGACGAGCAGGTCGGCGCCGAGACGGTCGACGACCTGCTTCCACCAGGTCTTGTCCGGCGAATCGACGCCGCCTTTCGCCTTGGGCGGCTTGAAATACCATATGTCGTTGCCCTCCGGAATTTCGCCTTCGTAAGTCGAATAGCTGTCGCCCAGAACCGAGATTCCGAGCCGTTCGGGAGTGGTGTTTCCGCAGACGTCGGCTGTTGAACATCCGGTCAGCGACGCCGCGATCGCGGCGTATCCTGCAATGATGATTTTGTTCATGTGTTTGTTTTGATTCCGATATTGAAAAGCCGAAATTCCGCCGTCCGGTTCCGACGGCCGATCAATCGTCCACGGTCTCCCCGACGACCGCGTCCGCGGAAACGTCTCCGTTCGTCAGGAACGCGTTTTCCAAAGCTACGGTTTCCGCGGCCGTCATGCCGTCGGATTCTATCACGTAGACGGGCACGGGCGAATTCCCCGCCGTGAATTTCGTCACCGTGCAGCCGCGCCCGCCTTCGTCGACGGATTTCGTCGCCTCGCGCGGAACAGTCCTGACGAACAGCGGCGGAGCGAGCGGAAGCACGTCGTCGTTCCATTCCGGCAGCAGTCCGCGCGTGAAATTCTCCGCATCGATCGGCTTTCTGAACCGAACAGGCCCGATCGGAGGCGGCTCCGGAATTTTAAGCGCGTCCGTTTCGGCGAGCGAAGGCGGCGGCGCCGGAAGAGGCGGCGGGTCCACGCGGGCGCGGTAACCAAAAATCAGATCTTCGCGCGCGGCGGGATCGGCCGCGGTCAGCCCGACGCGCATCGGTCTGTAATGCCGCACCGCGTCGTCCCTGAGCGGACGCACCGCGGAACGGACGGCCATCACGGTCATCGCGCATATCGTCAGCAATGCCGCGATTTCGAGCGACACCGCCAGATGGCGTCCGGGCGAACTCATGCCGGACCTCCCCCGCCTGACAGCGAATCCAGCGCGTCGAGAACCTCCCCAGGCGTCACCAGCGCCATGCACTCGCGCTGCGCGGCAGTGCCGTCGCCCTGCACGGGATACGGCGCGGCCAGCGCTTCGTCCTGATGGTGAAGCACGATCGAACGTGCGCCTTCCGGAGCCCACAGCGGAAGACGCGACGCGCCGTCGATGTCGACGAGCGGGACGTCGAGCGCGTCGGCGATGTGCATAGCGGCGGTGTTGACGCACACGATGCGCGCGCACGCCGCCACGTTGCGCACCAATTCCGGCACGTCGCGCGCTTCGAGAATCCCGGAACAGGTCCCGCCGACGGCTTCGTCCGCCGCGGCGCGTTCGCCCGGGCCGCACAGCACGATGCATTTTTCGCCGCGTGCGCGGAGCGCCGCGACGAGTTCCAGCCAATGTTCCGCCGGCCACATTTTCCCGCGCCAGCTGGCGAGCGGGACAAGCCCCGTGACGCCGCGCTCCGCGGTCGTTCCGGCGGTCAGATGGGAAAGATCCGGACGTCCGTACGGCGCCCCCGCGGGCGCGAATTCCGCGGAAAGCACGCGGCGCGTCACGCGGGGCGACGGTTCGATCATGCGGTCGGCCGCGCCGCGCGGCAGAGCGCAGTCGTTCGACGAAAAATACTTCGACAGCGTTTCCACGCGGGCGCATCCGGCCTTGCGCAGAACCATCACCGCGCGCGGATCGCCGCGCGGGTCGATCCCGACCGCTCCGTCCGCGAACGCGCGCAGAGCGTCCGCCGTGCGGGCGATGTCGGAAAACAATCCGGCGTAACGTTTGCGCGAAGGATCGTGCGACGCGTAATCCGGCGCCACCGGAACGAGCGAAAGCCCCTCGCGCCGCGGAAACAGCGGCAGCCATTCCGCGCGCGTCGCCACCGCGACTTCACGCCCGGCGGCGAGGAAAGCGGCTGAAAGAGGCTGCAGCAGCAGCGCGTCGCCCATTCCGAACGGTTCGTAAATCAGCACGCGGTCCGAGGGTTCGGGCCTTCCGCACGGACGGCGGAGCGCCGACAGCGCGCCGAGCGCCGCGAACGCCGCCCGGCGGACGGGCGACGGCGTTATCCGGCGCGGCGGATCGGGAAGCGGACGCGAAAATTTCACAGTTCAGCCCCTCCGAAACGTCTTTCGTGCAGACGCGTGACCGCCATCGCCACCGCGTCCGCCGAGTCTTCCTGCGGAAGCTCCTCAAGTCCGAACATGCGCTGCACCATCGTCTGCATCTGGAACTTCGTGGCGGAGCCGGTCCCGGCGAGAGCACGTTTGACGCGCGAGGGCGGATACTCGAAAATCGGCAGGCGGCGGCGTGCGCACGCCGCCACGACCACGCCGCGGGCGTGTCCGAGGATCAGCGCGGTTCTCGCGTTTTTGCAGAAAAAAATGCCTTCCATGGCCACCTCGTCCGGCGTGAATTCGTCGAGGTACGCTTCGATCGTGTCCGAGATTTTCACAAGGCATTCCGGGATCGACAGCCGCGCCGGACACGGAATCGGACGCATGTCGACGAGTTCCGGTTCCGACGACCCCCTCCGGCAATCCAGGATCGCGAGCCCCGTGCAGCGCAGCGAGGTGTCCACGCCCATCACCCGCACGCTCCCGGTGCTTCCCGGGGGCGGGTCCGGCGACGGGTCGGTCGACGCCGGGACCGACGTCCCGCGGCGCGGCGCGGACTCCGCGGCGGTCTCCGCGGCGCGGCGCGCTTTGTAGGCGTTGACGAAGGCGGCGTTGAATTTCACGGAGCGAAGACCCTGCGCGCGTTGGATTCGGTGAGAGCGTCCGCTTCCGCGACGGAAACTCCAAGCGTTTCGGCGAGCTTCGCGACGGTGTGCGCGACGAACGCCGGTTCGTTAGGGCGTCCGCGCAGCGGCACCGGCGTGAGATACGGCGAATCGGTTTCCGAAATCAGCAGTTCCCGCGGCAACCGCGCCACGACGCCGCGGAGCGGATCCGCGTTGCGGAAAGTGAACACTCCGGAAAGTCCGAAACAGACTCCGAACGGCATCAGACGCTCGGCGAATTCGAGCGAAGCCGTGAAACAATGGATGGAACCGACGGTGCGCGCGGCGACGCGCGCCGGCGACGCGCACTCGCGCAGAATCGCCACGGTGTCGTCCTGCGCCTTGCGGCTGTGGATGGAGCACGGCAGATCGAGTTCGGCGGCGAGGCGGACCTCGGCGGGGGACACTTCGCGCTGGGCGCGACGCGTTTCAGGAAGTTCGCCGTGCGAATAGTCGAGGCCGATTTCACCGATGGCGCGCACGTGCGGCGCGGCGGCGCGCGCACGCAGGTCTTCGATGAGCGAGGAAAGTTTCTCTCCGGCGGAAAACATATCCGCACGGTCCGGATAGCAGCCTACGGCGGTGCGGACCATGTCCGGCGCGAGACGCGCGGCTTCGAGCGCGCCGGCGTCATCCTCCGGATTCCCGCCCATCGCCATGACGACGGACACCCCGGCCGAGCGCGCCCGGCCGAGAACGGCGGCGATGTCGGTGCCCGGAGGGAAATGGCAATGCGTGTCGATCATTTTCCGTCGCCGGTTTCGAACGCCCCGCGCATTTCATCCGCTTCTTCGCCGCGGCCGAGCTCTTCGAGCAGATTGATGAGTTTCGGGAACACGCGTCTGGAAATTTCGCGGTCCGGCTCGAACACGCACACGAAACGCATCTGCTTCACGGCTTCTTCCTTGTCGCCTTTGGCGAGACAGGTTTCGCCCAGGCCGACGCGCGCCTCGATGCGCGACGAGGCGAGCTGTTCGTTTCCTCCGCAGAGTTCGAGCGTGCGCATGAAGCCGGCTTCGGCGCCGTCGTTGTCCCCGCGCGCGAGGAGCAGCTCGGCCAGACGGAGCGAGGCTTCGACTTTGTAGATGGTGTTCACCGCCATTTCGGAGGCCGTGCGGTAGGCGTCCTCCGCCTCGCGGGCACGGCCGGCCGCGCGCTCGGAACGGCCGGCGAGGGTCCACGCCTTCTGACGGTTGGCGTCGTCGCCGGCCTTTTCGATCATGGTGCGGGCGGCCTTCACGGCGGTCTCGTTGTCGCCGCGCCCGAGTTCGAAAACGATCAGCCATTCGAGCTGCTCGGACGACAGCCCGACCCCTACGCCTCCGGACAGCAGCCGCGCGAAAATGTCCGCGGCCTCGGCGTCGTTTCCGGTCTTGCGCAGCAGAACGGCGAGATTGAAGCTGGCGCCGTCCCGGACCGCGGCGTCGTCGCCGGCGGCCTCGATCGCCCCGCGGTACGCCGCCACGGCGGCGGCGTCATCGTTCAAACGGCTCTTGATTCCGCCGCGCACGCACAGGGCCGCGGCTTTGTACGCGGACTGCGGGAATTTCGAGAGAAGCGCGTCGACGGCCGCAAGGGCTTCCGTGAGATTTTCCGTTTCATGGAGCGCCAGCGCTTCGTTGTAGAGCGCGGAGTCGAGTCGGGCCGAGCCGGGAAAATCGCGGACGAACACGCGCCACCGTTCGATCGCTTCGGGAAGCATCTTCGCGGACTGGAATTCCTTCGCCGCCGAGTAGCACGCGTTTTCGACGCGTTCGTCGTCCGGATAACGCTGCTGGAGATGCGCGAACGCCCGGGCGGACCGCGAATGATCGCCTTTTTTGCTCAGCACGCAGGCGAGGTTGTAGATCGCCTCCGGCGCGTATTTCGAGTCCTTGTACTCGGAGGCGAGGCGGTTGTAATCGTCGAGCTGGCCGTCGAGATCCCCGAGCGCCATCGCCGCGCCGGCGGACACGTGGAGCGCGTTCATGCGGAGCTCCCCGCTTTCGGCGAGCAGAGGTCTTACCGTCTCGCGGCATCTGGCGTATTCCCCGGCGCAGTAGAGCGCGTTCGCCGCTTTGAGGCGCGCCGCTTTGGCCCGCGCGCCGTTCCCCTCCGCGATTTTCATGAACTCCGCGACGGCGTCGCCGTAACGCGAAAGCCGGAACAGCGCCTGAGCCCGGCAGAACGCGAATTCCTCGGCGTCGGCGGCGCCGGCGGACGGGGAAACGGCGTCGCACAATTCGATCGCTTCGGTGCAGCTTTCGGTTTTGAGGAACGCGTACGCGGCGCAGAGCGCGAGGCCGGCGTCCGACTTCGTCTGCGGGTGTTTCAGGAAAAGCTTCCGGGCCGCGTCCGCCGCGGTTTTGCAATCGTCGGCGCGGCCCGCCACGGACACGACCGCCTTGAGCGCGCGTATCTCGGTCTCGGCGTCCGCCGCGTTTTCGGCGAGCGAACCGTAAAGCGAAATCGCCCTGGCCGCGTCGCGCGGCCGGCCGTCGGGTTCCGGCGACGAAGCGCAGATGGAAGCGAGAAGCGAAACGGCCGAGGGCCGCGCCGCGCTTTCCGGGAAGCCGGAGATGAACGACTCGAGCGCGGCGACGGCTCCCTCGGTGCGGCCGAGCCTGTTCAACGCGTCGGCGCGGCCGTAAAGCGCGGTTTCGCGCAGCACTCCGTCGGCTTCCGACGCAAGAATGCCGTCGAAAAGTTTTTCGGCTTCCGCAGCCCTGCCGGCCGACAGCATCAGCAGCGCGCACTGCACGCGCGCGTTGGCGGTGTAGTCGTTTCCGGGCATCGAGATCACCTTCCCGTACGCGGCGATGGCACCGTCGGAATCGCCGAGGAAACGCAGGGCCTCGCCCAGACGGTACGTGACGTAAGCCGTTTCGGCTCCGTCGGGATAATCGCGGAGAATGCCCCAATATTCTTCGGCGGCGCCCTTGTACGCTTTGCGCGAAAACATGGCGTCCGCCAGCGCGCGGCGATCCGACGCCTCGGGTTCGGCGGATACGGTCGCGGCGGCAAGACACGCGACGGAGATCAAAAGCAGTTTTTTCATTTGACGCGTTTGTCCGGCCGTCGCCGGGATTTCATTTCGGTTGCTTTCCGTCGCGCGCGGCGCGCTGCGCCGCCGTGAACGCGAAACGGTTCTCGGTTCCGGCGAACAGACGTTTGATGTTGGAACGGTGTTTGACGATCACCAGCGCGCCGAGCAGCGCGAGCAGCGCCGGCACGATGCAGTGCAGCCGCGGATCGTTGTCGAGGAACCACGGCGCCGCGACGACGGTGAGCGCGGCGAGGCACGATCCCACGGAAACGTAACGCGTCACGGCGAACGTCGCGATCCACACGAGCAGCGCCACGAGCGCCGTGCAAGGCGCAAGGCCGATCGCTATCCCCAGCCCCGTCGCGACGCCCTTGCCGCCTTTGAATCCGAGATACAGCGGAAACATGTGGCCGAGCATAACCGCCGCGCCGCAGATCACCGCCGCGAAAACCGGAGGTTCGCAGCCCGCGCAAAGCGAAACCGCGGAAGGCACGACGCACACCGCCGCGACACCCTTCATGACGTCGAGAACGAATGTGAATATCCCGGGCCTGCGGCCGAGCGTGCGGAAAACGTTCGTGGCGCCGATGTTGCCGCTGCCCAGGGCGCGGATGTCCACGCCGTGCATGAGACCGATCAGATACCCGAACGGTATCGACCCGATCAGATACGACAGCAACACGGAAATGCAGATGATTGCGGTTGAGTTCATACGGGGTCAAAGTCTAGCAGAATTCGTCCGCGCATGCCGCGCCCGGCTTCCGGCCGGGATTGTCCGCGGTTTCCCGGACGAGTCCGGCGCAAAGGCGCGTGTCGCCGCGCACGGGTTGAATTCAGTTCCGACCGCCGGCGCCGAGGTTTTCAATTGAAATCAGGCCTCTTCGGTGAAAACCGGCGGCGGGAAAAGCGCGCGCGGAATCGGTGACGAACTGCGGCGGCGTTTGTGGTAGCATACGGAGCCGTCAAGCAACGCAACTACCATGGCACTCAACATCGGAATCGTCGGTCTGCCCAACGTGGGCAAGTCCACTCTTTTCAACGCTCTCACCCGCACGCAGAACGCGAAGGGGGAGAATTTCCCCTTCTGCCCGGTCGAACCGAACACGGCGATCGTGCCGGTGGCGGACGAACGCCTCGGCGTTCTCGCCGACATGGTCCACCCGCAGAACGTCATCCACGCGACGGTCGAGTTCGTCGACATCGCCGGACTGGTGAAAGGCGCCAGCAAGGGCGAAGGCCTCGGAAACAAGTTTCTGGCGAACATCCGCGACGCCAACGCGATTCTCGAGGTGGTGCGCTGCTTCGAAAACGGCGACATCGTCCACGTGGAAGGCTCGATCGACCCGGTGCGCGACGTCCAGATCATCGAAAACGAGCTTCTGCTCGCCGACCTCGAGGTGCTGGAAGCCCGCATCGCGCGCCAATCGAAAATCGCGCGCAGCGATCCGAAGGCGCGTCCGGAGCTCGAAATCCTCGAGGCGCTCAAGGCGCACCTGGACGCCGGCAACCCCGTGCGCACGTTCGCCCGCCACGACGAGGACGCGCTCGCCCTCGCGCTGCAGGAAGGCCGGTACCTGACGGACAAAAAGGTCGTCTACGTCGCCAACGTCGACGAAAACGCGGTTGCCGAGGACAACGATTTCGTCAAAGCGCTCCGCGCCCATGCGGATTCGGTCGGCAGCGAATGCGTCCGCATCTGCGCAGCCGTGGAGCAGGACATGTCCGGGCTCTCCGACGAAGAGCGCGCGGAATTCCTGTCGTCCTACGGCATCGACGAGAGCGGCCTCGACGTGATCGTCAAGACCTGCTACCGCACGCTCGGTCTTGCCTCGTACCTCACGGCCGGTCCGAAAGAGGTGCGCGCCTGGACGTTCCGCCGCGGCTGGAAGGCGCCGAAGTGCGCCGGCGTCATCCACAGCGATTTCGAGCGCGGGTTCATCCGCGCGCAGGTCGTCCGTTACGAAGACTACGTCAGGAACGGCGGCGAACTCAAATGCCGCGAGCTCGGCCTCGTCCGCGAAGAGGGCAAGGAATACGAGATGAAAGACGGCGACATGGTCGAATTCCTTTTCAACGTCTGATCGTTCGGAAAAACCTCCCGCCGGCGCATGGAGCCAGCCGCTCCGGCGACTGACCGCAACCCACGAACAACCCATGCACAGGCAACAGGAAAAAGGCCCCGGTCTCGTTTACATTTTCATCGCGATCGCAGTCATCGTCGGACTGTTCGCGCTCAAAGAGAAGGTCAAGGCCTTCGCCGCCGCGGAGGAAGCCCGCCGCGCGGAAGACGCGAGGAGGTGCGCCCGGGCCGCGGTTCCGCCGGACGCGGACAAGTGGACGGTCAAATCGGACGATCCCGGCATCGCCTGGAAACAGGCGCTCGCGGCGCTTCCGGAAATCACTCCGGAAAAATATCCCGATTCCGACGAAGTCGGCGTCTATTTCTGGAGCGAAACGGAGTTCCGCGCGGACGGCTCGTACACGTGCGAATCGCACTGGCTGTCCAAAATTCTCACCGACCGCGGCCTGGCGGACAACAAATCGTTCTCGTTCGGGAACGACGATTTCTACGGCTCGCGCACGGTGACGCTCGCGCGCATCCACGCGGCCGACGGCTCGGTGCGCGACATCGACATCGGGAAGAACCTCAACGAAGCCGCCGATCCGTCCTCTCTTTCCAGCAACATCCACGACAGCCACGACCGCCGCCTCACGCTCGCGCTTCCGGGCGTCGGGACGGGCGACTCGGTCGAAATCGTCTTCCGTGAAGAAATCACGAAGCCGCGCTGCCAGGGCGTCTACTGCGACTACCAGACGTTCGAAAGCAAAAGCCCCAATCTCTGGCAGGGAGTGCAGTACACCGGCCCGGCGGACATGCCTCTCCGCGGCCCCGCGCGGCGCGACGCCGCGGAACTCGACTTCCGCACGTTCGAAGACGAAAGCGCGGAAGGCGTCAGGTCCGTGCGTTACACGGTGCACGACGTGCCGCGCTACCATCCGGAGCCGGACATGCCTCCCGCCTACACGTGCACCGCGCGGCTGCTCGTGTCCACGGCGGCCGACTGGACCGACATTTCGCGCTGGTACGCCGGTCTGTGCGAAAAACACCTCGCCTGCACGAACGCCGCCATGGCCGCGCTCGTCGCCGAAATCGCGCCGCCGGAAGCGCCCCGCGAAAAACGCATACGCGCCGTGTTCGACTTCGTCTCGCGCGACGTGCGCTACATGGGCGTCACGGCCGAGGACACCGCCCCCGGCTACGAACCGCACGACGTCTCGCTCACGTTCGACAACCGCTACGGCGTGTGCCGCGACAAGGCCGCGCTGCTCGTCGCCCTCATGCGCCTCGCCGGCTTCGAAGCCTGGCCGGTGCTGATCAACGTCGGTCCGAAAAAGGACCCGGACGTTCCGCAACCGTATTTCAACCACGCCATCGTCGCGATCGCGTCCCCCGAAGGCGACGGCTCCGGCGAACCGTACATCCTGATGGATCCGACGAACGAATCCACCGCCGCCCTGCTGCCCGAATACCTCCACGAAAAAAGCTACCTCGTGGCGCGGTCCGAAGGCGACACGATCCGCGAAACGCCTCCGATGCCGGCCGAAAAAAACATGGTGACGTCGGAAGTCCGCCGCACCTTGAAACCGAACCGCACTCTGGACGTCTCCGCGCATCTCGGTTTTTCCGGCTTCAACGACACGGCGTACCGCGGCGCGTTCGCCGCGCGTCCCCGCGAGGCCCTGCGCTCGTTCATGGCTTCCGCGGCTCGGCGCAGCGTGGACTGCGCCACGCTCGCTTCGTGGAAAATCTCGCCCGAAAATCTGCGGAAAGACACCGCGCCGCTCGCGGTGGACCTCGCGTTTTCAGTCGCGGAAGCCGCGCGGCCGGTGACGGGTCCGAACGGCGGAACGACGCTTCTGTTCGACGATTCGTGCGTGGCGTCCGAAATGTCGATCGTCTCGCGTCTCCTCGGTTCGTTCGGTCTTGAAAAACGCCGTTTCCCGGTCGAAACGGGATATCCGTGCGGCTTCCGGGAAACGGTCGCGTTCGAATTTCCCGAAGGCGTGGAATTCGTCGCGCCCGAGCCGGTTCTTTTCAACACGAACGGCGTGTTCTTTTCGGTGCGGACCGACGGCGACCGCGTGACGACCGAGCTGAAACTCGAAAAGTCGACCTACTCCCCCGAGGAATATCTCTCGCTGCGCGAACTGATCGAAACGATCGAGCGCTGCGGACGCGCCCCCGGGATGGCGAGGACTTCGGCTGCGGACGCCGGTCCGGAGTTCGGATCGGATCTCGGAAACGTCGTTTCCAATGCGGCGCCGCATGAAATTTCCGACGACGTGTACTGCGATTCGTGCGTCGTCACGTACGACCTGCGGGACGCCCCGCGCTCGTGGACGCGCACGGCGGAATTCCGCCGGACGGCGAACACCTACGCCGGACAGAACGACATCTCGGATCTGCGCATCGATTTCTCGCCGGCGACGTGCGACGTCGTCGTCACCAATGCGTTCGTCGACATTCCGGGCGAAGGCCGCAAGGAGATCGATTACGCGCGCGACGTGTTCGTCACCGACCAGGCGTGGGTGTCCTCGGCGCCGCGCTATCCCGCCGGAAAAATCATGACCGTCTCGTTCCCGAACTGCACGCCCGGCGTGAGCGTGGAATACACGACGATCCGCAGAATGCACGACTGCGACTGTTTCTCGGTCGCGGCCGACGTCGGAATGTTCGGCGCCTTCGGAGAGCTCACGGTGAACGTCATCGGCACGAACGAGTGCGCCCGCTCCGTGCGCTTGATCCGGCCGCACTGGGACTCGCCGGCGAACCGCTTCGAGCCGAACGTGGCGACCAACGGCGAAACGGTGACGTACACCGTGCACGGCGAACGCCGGTCCACGGTCGCAGGCGAAGACGCCATGCCGCCGTCATCGCGTCTGCTCCCGAGGATCGAAGGATACGACCGCACCGCCGCCGAGATTGCGGACGCGTTCAGGGCGCGCATCCGCGGCCTGTCCGATCCGTCGGTCGAAACGAACGCCGCGGCGTTCGCACGCACGCTCGTCGGCGACGGCGCCACGACCGCCGAAAAAGCCGTCGCCGTGCGCAATTGGACGGCGCTCAACATGCGCCGCGCGGGGCCTTCGCACACCGGACTTCCGCTCAGGTTCCTCTCGCACGCCGACACGACGTTCGCCGACCGCTACGGCAACGCCGCCGATCTGCGCATTCTCGAATGCGCGATGCTGCGCGCGCTGGACGTCGAGCCGGAAATCCTTCTCTACAATTCAGATTGGGACGCGAACCCGATTCCGGACTACACGCGCGGAGGCCAGTCGACTTTCGACACCGTTTCGCTGCGCGTCGCCGACGGGACCTCGTCCGCCGATCTGCGGCTCTCCGGATCGTCGCAGTACGCGCCGCTCGGCGTGAACAACTGCCAGGGACGCGTGTATTTCGATGAAAACAACGAACCGCGCGTCGATGACGCCGCGTTCGGGGAATCGGCGAAACGGTACAAGGCGCCCGACGCCAAAGAGCACTTCACGGAAATCGACGTCCGGGCCGACGGCTCGGCCGAAATACGCCGCCGCATCGAATATTCCGGCGTCGCGTACGAAGCCTTCAACAAGCTCTATTCCGAAATGCTCCCAGAGGAATTCCGCCGCCACGTGATGGAAACCGTGGCCGGCATGTACCAGTCAGCCGAACTCGTCGGGGATTTCGACGTCGAAACGCGCGACGCCGACGGCTGCCGCACGTGCTCGTTCACGATCTCCGTGCCGGACTTCGCCGTCGTCCGAGGCGGTTCACTGACGTTCACGCTCCCCGACCCGCTCGCGTTCAGTCCGTCCGCGGAAGAACGCGGATTCCCGTTCCGCCGCACCGCGCGCCACAGCGCCGCGACGCACGTCAAAGTGTCGTACCCCGAAGGTTTCGCCGTCGACGTCATGCCGCGCACGTGGCGTTTCGACGACGGAAACGTCGGCGTGAAATTCGAACGCACCGCGGAGCTCGACGAAGCCGCGCGCGAAATCAGGATCGATTCTTCGATGCTGCTTTCACCGAAAGAATTCGATTCTTCGCTGTACGCCGGATTTCTGCTCGAATCCCTCCGCACGCGCGGCCGCGACGCGAACACCGTCACACTCGCACCCGCGAACTGATCGCACGTTCGCCGCGCGCGACACAGCGAAAGAAAACCCACGATGATCTACCTTCTTCTCTGCCTCTCCACCCTGACCGGAACCGGGAAAGCGATTTTCGGCAAATACACGGGTATCGCCGCCCGGAACGCGAAGCGGACGGCCGTCCTCAACTTCCAGGCGTTTCTGGTTTCGTTCGTCGTGCTGCTCGCGGTCGCGAACGCAAAACTGGCCGGTCTCGCCACGCTGTCTTCGTTCTCGTGGCGGCTCTCCGTCGTGTTCGCGCTCTGCATCGCGGCGACGCAGATTTTCCAGGTCAAAGCACTCCGGGAAGGGAACACGGCAATCGTGCAGCTTCTCTACGCCTGCGGCTTTCTGATCCCGGTCGTCTACAGCGCGTTCCGCTTCCGCGATCCGATTTCGCTCTGGCAGGGAATCGGCGTGGGCCTGCTGCTGCCCGCGCTTTATCTCATCGTGCTCAAAGGGCCTCCCGCACCGACCGGCGCGGAACGGCGGCACCGCCTCCGGCCATGGCTCTTCGCAGTCGCGGCCACCGTCGGAGCCGGCTTCGTCGGCGACATCCAGAAGACGCATCAAAAATCCGATCATGCGGACGAAATGCTGCTTTTCCTCGTCTGCTCCTTTTTCTTCTGCGCGGTCTTTTCCGGAATCGCCGCCCTGTGCACAAAAACGGACGGAGCGGACGCCGGTTCCGGGCGATCACCGTCCGTTCCGCTCCGCAGATCCATCGCCGCCCCGCTCGGGCTCGGACTCAGCGTCGGATTTCTCAACTATCTGAACCTGTACCTCTCTGGACGCCTTCCGGCCGTGGTGTTCTTCCCGGTCTACAACGTCGGGACGCTGCTGCTCACGTTTTTCCTCGCGGGCGTTCTCTTCCGGGAACGGACCACGGCCGCCCAGAAAGCGGGATTCGCGCTGGGCATCGTCGCCATCCTGATCATCGGCATGTTCTGACCGCCGGAGGCCCGGACTCCGGGAGCCTCCATTTCCACGGTCGAGGCGCCGCACGCGTTCTGCGTTCGTTGTATAATTCCCCGCATATGAAACCGACCAGCTTCTTTTTCGCCGTTCTCTCCGCGATCGCGTTCGTCCGTTGCGCGACCGCGCAGCAACCCGCCGCGCCGGCCGTCTCGCCCATGGACCGCAAACTGCAGGTCGTCTTCCGCCAGCAGGAAGCCCGATCGATGCTCGATGCGATCAACGACTTCCGCACGGTCGGCGAGCCGTGGCACTGGAACGAAGCGAACACCGAAAAGGTCAAGGTGACCGGGCTTAAAAAACTGGAATACGACTACGAGCTCGAACGGGTGGCGATGCAGCGCGCGATTGAGCTGATCATCTCGTTCGCGCACGTGCGCCCCGACGGCACCTCGTGCTTCACGGCGTACGGCCAGTACGACTACAAAAATTCGGCCTGCGGGGAAAACATCGCCGCCGGGCAGAAAACGGCGGACGACGTGTTCGTCGCCTGGCGCGAAGACGACTTCAAATACGAAGGCCAGGGGCACCGCCGCAACATGCTCGCTGGCAACTTCAACCGCATCGGCATCGCCTGCGTCGTGTTCGACGGCCGCAAATACTGGGTGCAGGAATTCGCCGCCTCGAAAGTCCGCGAATACCTCAAGCCGGTCGAATACTCCGAAAAAACGCTGCACGTTTCGCCGAACGAGCTCAAAAAAGAAATGGAACGCCGGTCCGCCGCCGCGCAGGCGGCCGCGAATTACGCCAGCGTGATGACGTCGGACGTGAAAACCACGCTCTCCGCGTATCTTTCAGCGGCGCAGCAGAAGAATTTCGCGACGAAATTCACGGCCGAGGAGCAGAACGAATTTCTCACCCTGATTCCGCGTTACCGCGACAAGGAAAACGCGCTCGCCGCGCTAAAGGACGAACGCACCGCGCTCATCGCCGACGGCCGCCGCAGAATCGCGGCCGTGCAGACCGATCCGGCGCAAGCCGAAACCGTCAAGGCCGAAGCGCTGGCCGGGCTCAAGGCTCTCGACGAAGCGCAGAAAAAGCGCACCGCCGAAATCGAAGCCGAGTACGAGCGCAAATGCGCCCGCTACCAGGAGCTGATGAAGAAGCTCAATTGACAGGCTTCAATCCGCCGTCGCGGCGCCGTCCGTCCGGTCCGCCGGCGTTCGCCTTGCGCCCTTCGCCCGGCGTGGCGAGGTCTTCACGCTGCCACACGCGGATGTAGTCGATTTCGAAATCCGCCGGAAGCTCCGCGGCGTCGAGCGGATCGCACTCCCAGCCGCCGAGCTGGTTCTGGAACTGGATGTACGCCGGCACGCTCATCACGCGCGGACTCTCCCACGTCCAGAACGGCTCGCCGTTGCCGTAAAACGTGAGCGATCCCGGAAGCCACAGCATGCCGATGGTCATGAAACCTTCTTCGTCGGTGGCGACGTAGTTCGCGCTCGTTCCGAGGACTTTGTGCTCCTTGCCGTAACCGTCCCAGTGGCAGGCCGTGTTGAAGCGGTGGGGCCCCCACATGGTCTGCGCCTCGACTATGTCGATTTCCGTGCCGTCGACGTAGGTGCTCGAGCGTTCGCGGTACTGGCTCCAGTCCTCGTTCGGATACCCGTTGGGAAGGGAATCGACCCCGCGGTCGGGCATCAGCCACACCGCAGGCCACAGGCACGGCGCGGTCGGCAGCTTGATTCGGAACTCGAAATATCCGTACCGCTGCGTGAACTTGCCGAACGTGTCCACCCAGCCGACCTGCCAATCGGTTTCCGCAGGAGTCCCGGGAACCGTTCCGGGGAAATTCACCTCGTCCGGACTGTCATTGTGGAATCCGCGTTTCTTTTCCGCGCGCACGACGAGTTTCCCGCCGCGCACGAAAGAGTCCTCGGCGCTGAAATGCTGGCGTTTGTCCCAGAAATTGAACCAGCGGACGCCGAAAAGCCCGTAATCGAGCTTCGGCTGCGTGAATTCTTCGTCAAGCGTGAGCTTCCATTTTCCGTCGACGGGCGGCCGTTTTCCGAGCCATGCGGGCTTCTTCGCCGGCGGATTCTCAGACTTCATCGCCGCGATTTCGTAGCTCTGCGCGCCGGCGTCCGCGTCCGGAAGCACGGCCAGCGCCGAAACCTTGTGATTGCGGAACGCCGTGCCTGTGCCCGGCTTGCGGTCCCAGCGCCCGCCCTTCTCCCGGACGGACTGATCGGGCGACTGCATTCCGGTCCACGGAACTTTCGGCGCGAACGGAATCGTGACGACGGCCCGCTCGCCTGGAGCGATCGGTTTGCCGGCGGTGAACTCGTCGGTCGATCCGTCCACGCTGTCCAGACGGAACCTCGGCGACGCCGACGCATTCCCCGTGTTTTTCACCGATACGCGCGCCTGCATGTCAGCCGACATGTCCCAAAACGCGGTCTGCGACGGTTTTATCAGCGACGCCGGCGCCGAACCACCGGCGAACGTCACCGTGCGGACGTCTTTGAACACGAACCCGTCCGCGTCAGGTTTTTTCCTTGAATTGGCGAACGTCGCGCCGGGCTTCTCGCCGTCCCACCCCGCGGCTTTGAGATCCTCGACCTTGAACTCGGCGTCTTTCTTGAGATTGTCGGAGAAAAACTGCACGCGCACCACGTTCGCCTGATCGAGTTTGTAATTCGGCTGGAAATAGAACGAATAGCCGAAGTAAACCTTGGCCACGGTCGACGCGCCGGCTTTGATCTGGACGGGTTCCGTGTTCCACGGATTCTCGCCGGGCTT
>JAZUJQ010000083.1:0-9057 GCA_045642845.1 Kiritimatiellia bacterium | reverse complement strand
CCGCCGCGATCGCCGCGGCCAGGCACGGCGCGCGGACGCTGCTGATCGAAAAAGACGGATATCTCGGCGGTGCGACGGTGTCGCAGCTGGTGGCGGTGATTCTCAGCACCAACGGCGCGGATTTCGAAGGCGTCTGGTTCGAATACATCAGGAGGTTGCAGCGGCTTGACGGCGTCCGCGGGCCGTTCCGCATGCCCGGTCTGCGCGAAGTGCGCGGTTCCGTCGATCCCGAATGCGTGAAAAGAGTCTGGGACGACCTGTTGTCCGAATCCGGCGTGAAGATTCTGCACCATGCGTACGTGTCGGACGTCATAAAGGACGGAACGAAGGCGGTCGGGGTCGTCGTGGAAACCGTCGCGGGACGCCGTGCGGTGACGGCCGGTTGCGTGATCGACGCCACGGCGGACGGCATCGTCGCCGCCGCCGCGGGCGTTCCGTGGGAACAGGGCGACGGGATCAATCCGTTCGCCATGGCGCTCACGAAGGTTCTGCGCATGGGCAACGTGGACATCGAAGGCGCACCGGCGGACACGGCCGTGATGGATGCTTTGGAAGCGAAACTCGACGAGTGCATAGCCAGGGGCGAATACACGACCGGGGTGATGACTTCGAAAAGGCGTTTTTTGAACTACTACCGCGGCCGCGCGTGGCGTCTTCCGGAAAAGCGGCGCGAATATCTGAGCGTGATCAGCCGTGTTTTGAAAACCGATCCGCTGGACACGTTCGAAATATCCCGGGCCGAAACCGAAGGCCGCAGGCAGGCCTGGGAGGCGGCCGATTTTCTGCGGCGGTTCGCGCCCGGGTTCGAAAAGTCGTATCTGCTGGACACGGGGGAGCACATAGGCGTCCGTTCGAGCCGCAGAATCCGCGGACGGTGCACGGTCACCGACGACGACGCCCGGAATCTGGTGATGTATCCGGATGCGGTGGCGAGGGCCTCGTGGAGCATCGACATCTGGCCTGCGGACAGTTACACCGCCCCCGCCGTGGACCACACTTCCGAATTCGCCGTCATGCGCAAGGCGAAACTCGCGGCCGGCGGGTGCTTCGGCATCCGCTACGGGTGTCTGGTGGCTGACGGCACGGACTATCTTCTCACGGCGGGCCGTTGCATTTCGGCCGGCCATGGCGCCGAAACCTCTCACCGCATACAGCAGCCCTGCATGTCGCCCGGCCAGGCCGCCGGCACGGCGGCCGCTCTCGCCGTGGATTCCGGCGTCGCTCCGTCCGAACTGCCCGCGCTCCGGGTGGTCGAGACGCTGGCGGCGGACAGAGGCGCGGTCGAACCGATCGAATTTCCGGAAGGAAGGTGCTGAACATGGATTCCGTTGAAATTCCTTCGCGCCGGATTCCGGTCCTCGCCGAGTGCGACGTCCTCGTCTGCGGAGGCGGCGCCGCCGGGTGCGCCGCGGCCATCGCCGCCGCGCGACACGGGGCGGACGTGATTCTGGTGGAGAAACTCGCATATCTCGGCGGAGCGACGGGGTCGCAGCAGGGCGCCCATGTGCTGAGCACGAACGGCGTCGATTTCCAGGGCGTCTGGCACGAATGGATGCGGGCGCTCCGGAGGCGGAACGGAGTGACGGCGCGGGGACTGACGATGTCCGTTTCCGACGGTATGGTGAGGAAGATACGCTGCGGCGTCGATCCGGAGGTCGTCAAGTTCGCGTGGGACGACATGACTGATGAAGCGGGCGTGCGACGGCTGTTCCACGTGTGGTGCAGCCGCGCGATCGTCGAGGACGGCGTGTGCCGGGGGGTCGTCGTCGATGTCAAGGAAGGACGCCGTGCGATTCTCGCGGGGCGCGTGATCGACTGCACCGCCAACGGCGATGTCTGCGCCGGCGCCGGAACCGGATGGGATCAGGGCGACGGCGTGAATCCGTGGAACCAGGCGCTCACGAAAGCATTCCGCATGGGCGGGGTCGAATGGCCGGAAGAAGGGTACTCGGAGGAATACCTGCAGACGCTGTGTCAAAAGGCGCGGGATGCGGTCGCGAACGGCGAATTCAGTTCGCCGCTCGTCGCGAACGGCAGCGCGGCACGTTACGCGGTCAACGACGGCGTGCATTGCAGCGTGATGGAATGCCGGAATGAAATGAACGTGTTTCCGATCCGCGTTCTCGAGGCCGATGCGACCGATCCGGACGACATCACGCGCGCCGAGCGCGAAGGCCGGGCCCAGGCGTGGGAGTGCGCTGAATTCATCTGCCGTTACATCAAGGGATACGAACATTCGTATCTGCTGGACACGAACGCATCCATAGGAATCCGCGACTCCAGACGCATCCGCGGCCGCAGCACGGCGACCGACGAGGATGCGTTGGAACTGCGCCGCCATGCCGACGGCATCGCGCGAAGTTCGTGGAACATCTGGCCGGGTGAAAGCCATTCAGCTCCGGCCGTCGATCGGGTTTCGGAAAAGTCCGTGGAATGGCACGGCCGGATAGCCCGCGGGGAATGGTTCGACGTCCGTTACGGGTGCATCGTGGCGGACAAGGTGGACAATCTGTTCGTCGCCGGCCGCTGCCTCTCCGCGGAGCGCAAGGCGCAGGGATCGCTGCGCATCCAGCAGACGTGCCAGTCCACCGGGCAGGCTGCGGGCGTCGCCGCCGCGCTGAGCATCGAGGCCGGCGTCGCGCCGGACCGGCTCGACGTGCCGACGCTTCTCCGCGCGCTTGAAAAAGACCGCGACGTCGAACCCGCGTTCAAAGAGCTTGAAACCGTTTCGAAGACAAATCAACAGAAAGAACACATACGATGAACAGAATCCTTCCTGCGTTTGCAGCCGCGCTTCTCACGCTTGACGCCGTTGCGGTTCCAGTGAGCGAACTCGGACTCAAAGGCGACGGAAACACCGACGACACCGCGGCGCTGAACGCCGCGCTCGAGCGCGGCGTCCGCGAACTGGAGTTCGGAAAAGGCGAGTATCTGCTTGGCACCGTGGCCGTTCCGTCCAACACGACGCTGCGTTTCGCGAAAGATGCGTCGATCAAAATTTCGGTGTCCGGAATCACCGAAGCCGACGGCGGGGAATACCCGCTTTTCAACATCGCCGGCGATGACGTCCTGATCGAAGGTCTCACCGTGGACGGCGCGTCGTCGGCGTTCGTGAGACGCGGCAAGGGCATTGTTCCAGCCCTGACTTCGATCATCCACGCCAAGAAGCGCGAAAACCTGCGCTTTTCCGGAATACGCAGCCGCAATTCGGAAGTGCGCGGAAAGTCCATGCCGTCCGGGATCCACCTCGTGCAGTGCAGCGGCATAGAGGGGCGCGACGGCGAGTTTTCGGGAATCTCGTTCTGCTACATGATGATCGACTGCGTGAATGCGTCGATCCACGGCAACCGCGCCACGGACTGCAACACCATCACGTCGTTCACGCGCGGCAGCGAGGGTTTGCGCCACTACGACAACTGGAGCCGCAATGTCGTCTACCAATGCGTTTTCCGCGGCGGACTTCCCGATCCTTCGCGAAAAGCGCCGAGCGTTCCGCTGGGATCGTCCAAAATCGCGATCCGCGATCTGGACATCGAAAACACGTCATTGTCGTACTACAAAGACGAACTGGCGAAAATCGGCGCGTCAGGCGTCGTTCTGGACGACAAAAACTCCAACGCCGAACAGTGGCACACGTCGCTTTCGGGGACCTACGACATCCAGATAGTGAACAACTACGCGGAATACGGACGCACGCTTGCGTGGGGCAACCGCGGGCGCGATGTGATCTTCGCCGGAAACGTGTCGCGTTTCATGACCGATTACGCTTACGGCGTTGAAGGTTGCGAAAACGTGGTTTACGTGAACAACATTTCGATAAACTCCCGTTCCGCCGGCATAATGAGCATGTACTGGGGCGATAAACTGGTGCTGTGCGGGAACATGGTGCTCATCCGCGACGAACCGTACCGTCCGGAGTTCGGCTGGCTGGCGGACCAGAGCGGATACTGGGGCGGGTTCTTCCGCTTCCACCACGGGCCGGGAAACGCGGACGACTACGCCGCGGGCAGCGACTACGGCAGCGGCACGGCGATCGTGTCGGGCAACCTGTTCGTGAACGAACTCACGGACCGCGTGCGAGGCGTGTCGCTCGAGTCCGGCCGCGACGTGACGATAAGCGGCAACAAGTTCGTGAACGGCTGCATCCGGAAAAGCGGCACGGGAACCGTGTCGGTTCTGTCGAACGAATTTGTCTCGTACATGCCGGTCGAACATCAGGTCGTTTCGGTCGGCGGCAACGAAATGTTCGTTTCCGGAAACGTCATGCGTTACATCGGCGGCGGCAAACGGATGCAGCTCAAGGAAATGGCGGCGGACGGCACGGACGCGGCGGAGAACGCTCTTGACGACGAGAAACTCGCGGAAAAGCTTCCGGCCGTGTACATGAAACTCCCGCACAGGGGCGGAATTCTGAAACGCCTGATCGTGAAAGGCAACACGATCGCCGGATGGACGGATGCGTCGATGCGGCTCGAGTTCCCCGCGCTTCCGCCGAGAACGGTCAAGCCCGACGTCCTGATCCGGGACAACGACGTCGAAGGCGCGATCATGACGCTCGGCGATCCGGCGAATTTCCGCTTGCTCGAGTTCGGCAACGCCGACCTCCGTTCGTTCCAGGTTGCGCACGCCGTCAAAGGCCCCGTTCCGACCGAGGTGAAACGATGAAATTCAGGACATTGAGTCCTTTTTGCGACGAACTGGAGTTCGCCGGCGCGTTCGACGTGGAGAAAACGGACGCCGGAGCCGTCGCCTGGCGGCTTCCGATGGCGCGGCGCGCGCTCTATTGGCCCGCGATGGCCGTCAATGCACGGGTTCCGGCCGGCGTGAGAATAGCCACCGTCACCGACGCCGCTGCGCTGCAGCTGGTCGGGTCGTTCGCAAACAAGGACGGCGATGCCGTCGCGCTCGATCTGCTGATCGACGGAAAACTTTTCAAAACGGTCAGGACGGGTCCGAAGCGCGACGCATTGATCGATTTCGGAAAACTGCCGGCCGGAGTGAAACTTGCCGAAATCTACCTCCCGACGTTGGGCGAAACGTCGGTCAAGGCGATCCGCGCGGATGCGGGCGCGAAGTTTTTCGCGTGGCGCGACACCCGTCCGAAGTTTCTCGTCTACGGGAGCTCCATCACGCAGTGCAGGCGGGCGGATTCGCCGTCGGTCGCATGGCCGGCTTATGTCGCGAACAGGATGGGCTGGAATCTCACGTGCATGGGTTTCGGCGGGCAATGTCTCTTCGACCCTGTGGTCTGCGAAGCGATCCGCGAACGCCCGGCCGACGTGATAATGCTGTGTCTCGGCATAAATTCGTATTGCAACGCCTACAACGAGCGCACGTGGCGCGCCGCGACGCTGGGCGTCATGCGTGCGGCGCGCGAAGGGCATCCGCACGCCAGGATCATCGTCGTCTCTCCTGTGATCTGCCACAAACGCGAAACGACGCCCGGTCAGACGGGCATGACGCTGCGGCTGATGCGCAGGTGGCTGAAAGCCTCCGTCGCGGAGCTCAGACGCGGCGGCGACCGGGGAATCGAGTATCTGGACGGACTGAAGATCCTGGGGCGCTCCGACGGCGACTGCCTGTGCGACGGAATCCATCCCAGTCCGCGGTCAATCCTTCTGATGGGCAGGCGTTTCGTTTCGCAGCTGTCTCGGAAATAATCGGTGATCCGTCAACGCAATGCTGTCCTGGTACCATTTCATCATAGTCGTCATCCCGGTTGCGGGGATCCTCGCGCTCGCGTTTTACAGCCGGAGATATTCCCGCGGAGTCGCGGACTTCCTGTCCGCCGGCCGCGTCGCCGGGCGTTACGTGATATCGGTGTCGAACATGATCGACACCCTCAGCGTCATAACGCTCGTGGCGATGTGCGAGGCCAATTACCAGACCGGTTTCGCGATGGCCTACTGGAACAACGTTCTGCTGCCGCTGTCGGTTTTTCTGAGTCTGTGCGGGTGGGTGAACGTGCGTTTCCGAGAATGCCGCGTGCTTTCCGGCGGGCAGTTTCTCGAGATGCGCTACAGCCGTTCGCTGCGCATCTTCGCCACATTCATCCGCGTTTCCGCGGAAATGCTGGCCAACTGCATCGGCCCGGCCGTGGCGACACGCTTCTTCATCTATCTGCTCGGTCTGCCGCACCGCGTGCGCATCGCGGGCTGCGGGATGTCGTCGTTTTCCCTTCTGCTGCTCGTCTGCATCGGGCTTGCGCTTTCCATCATTCTCGCCGGAGGGCGGATTTCGCTCATCGTGACGGACTGCGTGCAGGGGCTGATCAGCTACCCGATATTCGTCATTTTCGCCGTGTTCGTGTTCACGGAGTTTTCGTGGGCGCGCGAAGTGGCTCCGGTGATGGCGGACCGCGCGGCGGGCGAAAGCTTCCTCAATCCGTACGACATCCAGAATCTGCGCGACTTCAACATGTTCGCGCTCACGCTGGACGTGGTGAAGCGCATTTTCGGCAACGTGTGGCTCGGAAACGACACGACCACGGTGGGACGCACGCCGCACGAGCAGAAGATGGCGGGCATCATCGCCACGTGGCGCGGCGGGTTCAGCCACGTCACCTGCATGATGCTCGTCATCGTGGTCCTGGTGGTGATGAACCACTCCGACTACGCGGAGAAGGCCCGCGGCATCCGCGTGACGCTTTGCGAACGCGTCGCCGACGAAATCTCGGACGATTCGACGCGCGACGGGATTTCCGAAGCCGTGCGCGCGATCCCGGCAGCACGGCATGTCATCGGGACCGACGCACCGATGTCGCGCGGGCAGAACCTCGACACGCCTTACATGGACGCCGTGCACGAGGTGCTGCTTTCGCGCGCACCGGAGAAAACCGCCAACAAAACGTTTCAGAATTTCCGGTCGTTGTACAACCAGATGATGCTGCCGGTGCTTCTCCGCGGCGTTTTTCCGCCGGTTCTGCTCGCGCTGTTTCTGCTTCTGTGCGTGGTGCTTCTCATCTCGACCGACGATTCCCGCATTTTCAATTCGTCGTCCACCATCGTGCAGGACCTGGTGATCCCGTTTTTCAAGACGCCGCCGTCGCCGGAGCTCCACGTGAAGCTGATAAAACTCGCTACGGTCGGCGTGTGCGTCGTTTTCTACATCGGTTCCACGCTGCTGTCGCAGCTTGATTTCATCAACCTGTTTCTCACGATCGCATCGTCCATCTGGGTGACGGGCGCGGCGTCGGTGGTGACCTTCGGACTTTATTCGCGGCGCGGCACGACGGCCGGCGCGTATGCGGCGCTCATCGGCGCGGGCGGGCTGTCCGCGTTCGGGATGGTGGTTCAGCGCAACTGGGCGTCGGTCGTCTACCCGTTCATCGACGCGCACGGCTGGGTCCCCGCCTTCACGACGTTTTTCGCAAAAGCGTCCGCGCCGTTCCATCCGTGGATCGTGTGGGAGATGAATCCGGTAAAGTTCCCGGTGAATTCCGTCGAGATAACGTTCATATCGTACATGCTCAGCATCGCGCTCTACTGGATCGTTTCGCTCGCGACGTGCCGTGAACCGTTCAACCTCGAACGGATGCTGCACCGCGGCATCTACCGTCCGGCCGACGAGCCCGCCCCGCCTCCGCGCGAGAGTTTCACGTGGCGGCATCTGATGCGCCATTTCGTGAACATCACGCCGGATTACACGCGCGGCGACCGCATCACGGCGTGGGGCATATTCGCGTATTCGATCGTGTACAAGTTCGTCATCGCTTTCCTTGCCGTCGTGGCGTGGAACGCCGTTTCGCCGTGGAGCCGGGAGGGGTGGGGAACGTATTTTCTCTGGACGTCGCTGGTGATTCCCGGCGTCGCGGCGTGTTTCACCACCGTCTGGTTCTTCTGGGGCGGTGTGCGTGATTTGCTCCGCATGTTCCGGGACCTTGCGTCGCGCAAGCGGGATTCCCTCGACAACGGCATGGTCAGCGGCTCGGTGTCGCTTTCCGACAAGGAGGAATTCGCGCGCCGCGAAAAGGCCGCGTGCGGCGGGCGGGACGATTTGAAATGACGTCGGTCGCATTGGGCGGGACCGGTATCTCCGTCGGTAAAAACGGATTCGGCGCGCTGCCGATCCAGCGCGTGGACGCCGCCGCGGCGTCGTGTCTGCTGAACCGCGCGGTTGACAACGGTTTTCTTACATCGACACCGCGCGTTTCTACACCAACGGCGAGGAGAAGATAGGTCGCGCGCTTTCGCGCCGCCGCGGCGCTTTTTTCCTTGCGACAAGACTGGCGCGAAAACCGCGGATGCGTTCTGGAATGATCTGCATACGAGTCTGTCGCTGCTCAAAACCGACGTGATAGACGTCTACCAGTTCCACAATCCTCCGTTCGTGCCGAAGCCGGGCGACGGATCGGGTCTGTACGAAGCGATGCTCGAGGCGCGGCAGACCGGGAAAATCCGGTTCATAGGCATCACGAACCATGCGCTCGAGCGTGCGCGCGACGCGGTCGAAAGCGGGCTTTACGACACGCTGCAGTTTCCGTTTTCGTGTCTTTCGTCGCCGGAAGAACGCGCGCTCGTGGCGCGGTGCGCCGAGAAGAACGTCGGGTTCATCGCCATGAAAGCGCTCGGCGGCGGCTTCATTTCAGATGCGTTTCCGGCATGGGCGTTTCAGGCGTCGATTCCGATTTCGCTGCCGATCTGGGGAATCCAGCGCGAATGCGAACTGGACGATTTCATCCGCTGCGCACGCGAAGAACCGGCTTTGACGGAGGCGCGTGTCGCCGCGATCGAAAAAGAACGCCGCGAATTGGCGGGCGATTTCTGCCGCGGGTGCGAATACTGCATGCCGTGTCCGGCTGGGATCGCCATCAACGCCTGCGCACGCATGTCGCTCATGCTGCGCCGCGCGCCGCGGGCCATGTGTCTCACGCGGGAGTTCAAAGCGAAGATGGACATGATCGACGGCTGCCGCGGCTGCCGTGTCTGCGCTTCGCGCTGTCCGTATCATCTCGACATACCGGAGCTTCTCAAAGCCGGCAAACTCGATTTCGATGAACAATGGAGGGCGGCCGGGCGTGAATGAACCGGAACGCCGCGCCGCGGTTCACGGTGGACA
>JAZUJQ010000082.1:0-1731 GCA_045642845.1 Kiritimatiellia bacterium | reverse complement strand
ACGCGGACACGGCGCGCGCTTCGTCGCGGGCGAGCACCTCGGGATTGAGCTCGAACACCTTGAGCGGCGCGGACGCGCCGGGCGCATCAAGCAGGTGCTCGGCCGTTTCGCCGAGATACACGGTGCCGTGGATGGTGCCGCTGAACCGGAGCGCCTCCGTTCCGGCCGGCGGCTCGCCGAGGCGGATCGTCACGGGACGCACCGAAAGCGTTTTGGCGCCTTTGAACGCGGCCTGCGCACCGAAGAAGTCGGGCGGCAGGAAATTGGTTTCGCCGATGAACGACGCCACGAACCCGTTCTTGGGATTGCGGTAGACCTCGAGCGGCGCGCCGACCTGTTCGAGGCGGCCCGACTGCATCACCGCGAGACGGTCGGCGATCGAAAGCGCCTCCTTCTGGTCATGCGTCACGTACACGGCGGTGAGTCCGGCGTCCTTGCAGATACGGCGTATCTCCATGCGCATCTCGAGGCGAAGTTTGGCGTCGAGATTCGAAAGCGGTTCGTCCAGCAGAAGGCAGCGCGGGTGCACGACGAGCGCACGCGCGAGCGCGACGCGCTGCTGCTGGCCGCCGGAAAGCTGGTTGGGCTTGCGGTCCGCCTTGTCCTCCATTTTCACGGCCGCGAGCGCCTCCATGACGCGCTTTCTGATTTCGGCCTTCGGCGTTTTGCGCATTTCAAGGCCGAACGCGACGTTCTCGGCGAGCGTCATGTGCGGCCAGAGCGCGTACGACTGGAACACCATGCCCGTGTCGCGCTTGTGCGGCGGAAGGTGCGTGACGTCCTCGTCGCCGATGAAAATGCCGCCCTCGTCGGGCGTGTAGAAACCGGCTATGTGCCGCAGCAGCGTGGTCTTGCCGCACCCCGACGGACCGAGCAGGAAAAACAACTCGCCGGGTTTGATCTCGAGAGAAATCCCGTCGAGGGCGCGCACGGCGCCGAAATTCTTCACGACATTGCGAATGGAAATTGAAACCGCCATGTTCTGCACCTCAGTTGAACGACGCGTTCAGTCTCTCAAAAAAGCGAATGACGGTCAAACCGCGCCGCCGGACGGTCCGCCGTCAGCGCCGGACTTCATGGCAATGCCGGCAGCGCGGCTCGTATTCCTGCGAGGCGCCGACGAGTATGACCGGGTCGTCGAACCGCGCCGGGACGCCGTCGATCAGGCGCTGGGAAACGGTGGCGAGGCCGCCGCAGCGCGGACATATCGCGGTGAGTTTAGTGACTTCCTCGGCGAGGCACATCAGTTCGCCCATCACCTTGAACGGCATGCCGCGGAAATCCATGTCCAACCCGGCGCAGATCACGCGTTTGCCGGCCTTCGCCAGGGAATCGGCCACGGCGACGACGCCATCGTCCAGAAACTGCACTTCGTCGATAACCACGGCGTCGGTGTCCGGCGTGACGTATCCCGGGATTTCCGCAGATGACGAAACCGAAACCGCGTCCGTGCGGTTTTTGATGTGGGAAACGACTTCCGTCTCCGAATACCGGTCGTCGATGCCGGGTTTGAACACGAGGCATTTCTTCTTTGCGTACTCCATGCGGCGCACGCGGCGCAGCAGCTCCTCGCTCTTGCCGGCGAACATCGGCCCCGTTATCACTTCGATCCAGCCGTTTTTGTTTACACGTGAATCCATGTCGAGTCCCTGTTTTTGCGTGAATGCGACCGGAATGCTACCAAATGCGGACGCGGAATTGCCGCCGTCACCGAAAACTTGCTTTCGCACG
>JAZUJQ010000081.1:0-5640 GCA_045642845.1 Kiritimatiellia bacterium | reverse complement strand
AAACCGCCGATTTCGTTGTTCGGTTTTCCGCCTTGATTGATCGAACATGTCGCTCCGACGGTGCAGTTCGAGAAGACGGTTCCTTCCGTGGCCGTTCCGGCGAACACGCCGTAACGCACGTTCTGGGCATTTGCGCGGATGGCGTAACCGTCGACACGGCAGCCCGTGAAGACGCCGCCGGCCGACACCGATGCGAAGACGCCGTAGTCGCTCACGATCACCGGATGCCCGGCGTCGCTGTCGCCCAGCACCTTCAAGTCGGCGAACGCGCCGGAATTGGTGACGCAGAGCGACTCGGCTTCTAGCCCCGAGAGAACGTGTCCGTAGGCTTTGAACGTGCCGCTGAAATCGGGAATCGCGGTGTACCCGTACCCGGAGATGTCGATGTCACGGACCATCCTGAGCGTCGCGGACGGATGATTCTCCATCGCGTCGACGAACTCTTCGGCGGTGCGGATGATGATCGCGCCGGGGATCGGATCGTCGTCCGGCATGTACCTGACCGTGAATTCCGTGTCTTCGGTCATCGGTCCGAGTTCGGGTTCCCAGTAAGCGATGAAGCCGTCGCGGACCGGCAGATCCGTCGGTTGCGCGGGGCGCGTTCCGTATACGGTCTCGACCGCGCACAGACGCTCGCCGCGTTCGTCCACGAATATCGCCTGCGGACGCTCGTCCGTGGCCGTCCACACCGCCTTGAAGTCGGCGTCGTCGGTGATGTCGTCGAGCGCAACGCCGTCCGCCGTCGTCCATGTCAGCCTGAAGCCCGGGGCGTACAGCACCGGCGCCTCGTCCGCCGCCGACGTTCCGGCCGGGTGCGCGACGATGTTCTTGACGAGCGTCTGGCCGTCGGCGTCGAAGAAGCGCACCTGATAAGTGTACTCCGGCGCGTCGTAGCCGGTTTCATCCCATGTTCCGGAATTCTCCGCCGCGGGGACGACGGTGACTTCGCCACGGTCGGGAACGGCGTTCACGAGCGCGTACTTCACGCCGCCGCGTTCGACGCAGAATGCATCGAGCGCGACGCCGCCCTGCGTCGCCGACACACCCGGCGCCGTCCATGCGGCCGGCAGGCGCACTTTCACGGTGAGAGGTTCGTCGTACCAGTCGTCGCGCATGCGGTCCCTGAGCGTGAACGTGATCCGCGAGGCGGTTTTCGTCCTTACTCCGAGCGTCGCGGTGTCGCGGCTCTGTCCGTACTTCGCCACGGCCGGATACGTGCCTAGCCAGATGTGGCGGCGGAGGCGTCCGAGGGGCTCCATTCGCTGGATCTGTTCGGCGACGCCCTGTTCGTGACCCGCGTTAGGGAGACCGTCGTGCGTGCTTTCGGTGTGCTGGAACGGAACGAACCATCCGCGGCTGTATTTCGGATCGTTGAACGACGACATCCATCCGGAAAGCGATTTGGATCCGCCGCGGCCTCCGAGCATCACGTTGATGTATCCCGGATTGACTCCGCTGGAAGACGCCGCCACGCTCCGGTAGTCGATTGCGTTGGCGCGGTTGATGTACGGCGACACCGACCGTCCCGAAACGAAATGCCTTTCGGCTATTTCCGGGTACGCTTCGCCGCCGGGAAAAGCGAGCGTGGACGGTCTGCAGCCCGGAATGTTTTCGCGTATCACGGCGAGGGAATTGGAGTACATGCAGTGTTCGACGTAGTCGTCCGCGCTCATCCCCGCCGGGGCCGCCGCATCCTGGACCGTGCGCCCGCCGCCCGCCCACTCGTGCGTGTGCGAGTGCGATTCGATCGCGTGCCCGGCTTCGAACGCCGCGCGCCACTTCTCCCACGTGCCGCCCGCATCGGACTGGCCGACGTTGGCCGTGATCAGCCACCATGTGAGTTTTATGCCGTTGCGTTCCGCCTCGCGCAGAAGAAACGGAATGTCCCACGCGCAGTTGTCGTCGTGCCCGAACGACAGCGCCGCGAAGCGGTCGTACTTCCACAGGCACACCTCCGCGCCGTAATCGTCGGCCGGCCAGGTCTGGGAAAGCGGCAGCGCGAAACGGTCGCCGTCGGGTCGGTCCAGGCTGTTGAGATCCGTTTGCACGTCGCCGCCGGATTCACCCTCTTCGGGCCTGTATTCACCGTATCCGTCTGCGATCGAATCGTCCGTCGTCGTTTCGCCGACGGCGGCGAACGGACCGGTCGTCACCGCGTCGGCGGCGGAGATCGCGCCGTCGCTCGTGCACCTGGAGAAGACGATGTCGTTGGAACTGCCGACGTTGCCGGTGAAGCCGCCGGCGGAACCGGACGTGGCTTCATCCGCCGTGATTCCGCCTTCGTTCGAGCAGAGGACGAATTTCGTGTCGAGACTCGCCTTTTTGTTGTACGTGGCGTTGAAGCGTCCGACGAATCCTCCGAGGCAGTTGTTGCGTTCCTTGCCGGTGATGCCGCCGGCGTTGACGCAGCGGACGAACAGCACTTCGTTGGTCGGCGTCGTCGGCAGCTGGCCGCTGATCACGCCGATGAACCCGCCGGCGCCTGACGCTGTCCGGTAGTTGTCCGTCGCCGAAACCGGCGCGTTGTTCGTGCAGCTTTCGAACGTTATGCGGGCGCCTCCGGACGCGGGCAGAGCGACCTTGGCGATGAAGCCTCCGAGGGATGTGTCGTGCTGTTTCGACTGATCGAGCTGACAGCTCGGGTCCGTCGAACAGCCGCAGAACGAAACGGGTCCGGTGGCGACTCCGACGAAGAGTCCGAGGAAAGCGTCGGACGATCCGGCTTTGAGCGTGTAGCCCTTCACCGTGCAGTTGGTGAACGCGCCGCCGTCGGCTTCGTCGAAGAAGAGTCCGCGGGAAAGTCCGCTCACCGCCGTGCCTTCGCCGTCGAGCGTCAGATTTTTAACGACGCCGCGGAACTTCGAGGCTATCGGTCCGTCGCCGAGTCCGGTGAGCGTGAACCCGTTGCCGTCGAGAGTTCCCGAAAAAGATCCGATCGTGGTGAAAAGCGAGTCCGAGAGATCTATGTCCGCCATCAGTCTGTAGGCGCCGGACGGTTCCGACATCGCGCAGTAGAAGTCGTCCGCGGTCCAGATTTCGCCGTCGGCCGGCGGAACGAGTTCGCTGTCCGTGAAAACCGCGCCGACGACGCCGGCCGTCACTTCGGATCCGTAGAATTCGCCGCGCAACGCGTCGAAACCGGCCTGGCCGCAGACGACGGCGCCCGAGCGGTTCGCGTCAAGCGCTCCGTTGCCGGATACGGAAACCGTCACCTCCTGCGGCGTGTCCCAGTTCGCTGAGGTGAACGTGAGCGACGACCTGTCCGTCGTGAAACGCGTGTTTCCGAGCGTCGCGCCGACGCGGAGCGTCAGGTCTTCCGCAGGCTGCGCGGAGAGGCGGAACGAGACCTTCGCGGAGGATCCTTCGGCGATTTCGAGCGCGTCGACCGACGGAACGACCTGAATCGGCTCCTGCGGGCACCGCACGCGGTAGATCGCGCCGGATTCGTCGGCGGTTTTGTCGTAGGCGTAGCCCAGCGTCGCGGTCTTGCATCCGGCGCCGAAGTAGAACCAGCCGTCGCGGTATTCGAGCGAAATGAAGTTCTGGTGGAAGTCGAACGAGAATACTTCGGTGAAATTGACGCCGTCCGTCGATTTCCAGACGATGTGGCGGTTCTTCTGCCCGTCTTCGATATAGCGCGACGTCAGCGCGTAGACGGTGTCGCCGGCGACGGCGAAGTCCCACGGATAGTTCGTCCGGTCTCCGCCGAAATCTATGCGCACGGCTTTTATCGCGCCGTTCACGACCGCGGCCGAGCAGCCCATGAGCGGAAGAGGGTAGGAGGTCAGCGCGATCTTGTCCTCCCACGGCGAAACGACGCTGCTGTACGGCGGCGTGTCGTAGCAACCGACGTAGAGGACGCGGCCCTTGAACGGCGTCGTGTGCCAGATCCGCGCCAGGGTCCTGGCGTAGGTGTCGGTGGAGAAATACGTGAGGTTGCGTCCGACGAGCCGGTAATCGGAACTCGAAAGTTCAGGATAGATGTCGCTCGCGCGCTGGGTGATCCTCTCGAACGCGTGGGAAGAGAGGTTGTAGCGGAACGCTTCCTGCTTGCACGTCCGCGTGTCGGACATGACGTTCGGCTGGAGCAGCGTGTTCGGAACGGCGAACAGCTCGGAATCGCCGAAGCGCAGGAGCTGCATCTGGCGGCGCAGATGGCTGTCGGACGACGTCTTTGTTTTCGATGTCGCGTAGGCGATGGAGACGTAGGCGCTGTCGATCGGGCTGCAGGCGGAGAAGGTCCTGCAACGGTCCGTGGACGACTGGAGATTGTAACAGGCGACGAAAACCCTGTCGTCGAACTCCTCCATGTCCCAGCAGTGCGTGTTGTTCGCCACGGTTTTGCCGGATGTCGTCGCCGTCGATCCTCCGACGGATTTGAAAATGCTCCATGCGCCTTCGGGCGTGCGCGTGAAAACGTGCCCGATGTTCGCGTCGCCTTCGTGCGGGTCCTGCGACGGCGTCAGCAGGTCTCCCCACGATGCGATCCGGTAATTCGCGATGGCTTCCGTCCCCGGCGCGAATTCGAACTTGATCGAGCAGTCGAACGGATCGATCGAACTGATCCACGGCGCGCCCGGGTTGGATTCGACTTCGCCGCCGCCGTTGAAAAGACGGCCTTGGTAGAACTGAAGATCGAGGCACGCGCGCGCGGTGGCGTTGTTCGGCCAGCGCGCCATCTGCGGGTTGCCGATGAATTCCAGCCCGGACGTAAGATCCTCGGAGGAAAACGCCGGACCCGGAATTAATGCAAGCGACAGGAATCCTACGACGGACGGAATCACGCGGAACGATTTGAATTTCATTGCCTGTTTCCCGATTTGAAGTGAACGGTTTCCGGATTTTTCCGGCGGGGAGCCGTGCTTTTCCCGGCGCGCTTACGGTGCCGGAATCAAACGTGCGTCCGGTCGGCATTCTCCCAAAAACAACCGCGATAAATCAAGTTGACGGACACTCTGACTTGTTCCGGATTTTTCAGGACGCACCCGGAAACCACGCACGGGTCCGTGCGTGGTTCGTATTCAATCACGTTCCGTTCCGGATCCGCGCGTGAGAGCGCGCTTTATTCCACGCCGAGGGCGCGGAGGACTTCGCGGGCGATGATTTCGTTTCCGGCCGGGATCGGGTGGACTCCGTCCATCGAGAAGTGCAGCCCGGTGTCAGGCTTGAACTTTCCGAGGTATTCGAGTTCGGCCTTGCGGCAGTCGGCGAGAGGAAGTCCGCGCAGCTTCGCTTCTTCGCGGATGAAGTCGGCGAACGGGTCGAGCAGTTTGTTGTAATCGTTGTCCGGATTTTCGCGCATGAGGGTCGGCGTCATCGCGACGACGAGCACGCCGGCGCGCGCCGCTTTGTCGTAGATCGAGCGCACGTGGCGCTTGTATTCTTCGATCTCGACGCCGCGGTTCCAGTCGTAGCCCCAGATGTCGTTCACGCCGCATGAAAGCGTCATGACTTTCACGTCCGGATCGTTCACGAGGCCGCCGGCGCGTCCCGCCATGTCGCCGGCGTTCTGTCCGTCCCAGCCGGCCGGGAGTTTGTCGATGTTCTTTGCGCCGGCCTTCGCCAGTCCGTTCGTGACTTGGTCGATCCAGGATCCGCTGTCGTTCCCGAGACGGGTGATGGAATCGCCGAGAAAGGCGA
>JAZUJQ010000080.1:0-2320 GCA_045642845.1 Kiritimatiellia bacterium | reverse complement strand
TTTCTCCGGAATCGTCGGCGACGACGATTCGCGCGAAACTTCGAGCGAAACGTACGAGCGCGCGGGCAACTCCCTCGACAATGCGATCAGGATGCAGCGCGAAGGAAAGTTCGCCGCCGCGTACAACAGCATCGTGGAAGTTCTCAGCAATCCCGCCGCCGGCGATCTGCGCGAAAGGGCCGCCGCCATGTATCCGCAGGTGCTGGACGCCCTGGGCCGTGAAGCCGAGGCCTTGAACGCGTTCGATGCGTTCGGGAAGGAGTTCAAGGATTCGGTCTATCTGAACGACGTGAAATTCTGGCGCGCGGCGCATGCATTCAATACCGCCGACTGGCAGTCCGCGTGTTCGATGTTCGAGGACTTCGCCGCGGCCTGTCCGGATTCGGAACGCGCGCCGTACGCGCTGCTTTACGCCTCGTCGGCCGCGTTGCGCGCGGCGAATTTCGAAAAAACGCTGGAACTCGTCGAAAAGCTCGAAGCGGCGGACGGCGATTTCAAACATCTCGACCGGGCGCTGTTCACGAAAGCCGAGGCGCTCTGCCGTCTGCTGCGCTTCGCGGACGCGGAACACGAACTCGACCGGATCGTCAAAAACGGCGCATCCGGCGTGGACCTGCGCATGCGCGCCATGCTGCGTCTGGGCGATTGCGTGTTTTCGCTGTCCGGCTCCGGTCAGGAACGGCTCGAGGAAAGCGCCGAATGCTACCGCGGCGTGCTCCGCCTCCTCCTCGAAGCCGGCGACGACGGCGCGCTGCGCGCGGAATGCAATTACAAACTCGGCAGAATCCTCGCCAAAACCGGGAAACCGGAGGAAGCGCGCCGCGCGTTTTACGAACAGGTGTACCTCCCCTTCCGCGACGCCCCGCGCCGCGACGTTCTGCCGTGGATAGGACGCGCCCTCAAGGATGCGGCCGCCATCTGCGAAGAACAGGGCAGACCCGAGGAAGCGGAGAATTTCAGAAATCTTCTCAACACCGTGGAACCCGGACAACCATGACCGAACACCTGATTTTGGCCGCCGGCGCGGCCGGCCTCGGAAAACCCGTATCCATGACAGGATACCTGCATCTCGGCGGGCCGCTGCTGCTGCTCATAATTTTTCTCGGCATCGCCGCCGTGTGCGCGTTTCTCGCGCGCAGGGCGCAGCTCATAACCGATCGCACGGACGTGACGGACTTCCTGAGCGGGATTTTCAATCTGCTGCAGAAAGGCAACGACGCCGAAGCGCTGAACCAGTGCGACATCACGCCGGGCCCGGTCGCAAGACTCGCCTCCGTGGCCATCCGCCGCCGCCACGAAAGCGCCGAGGTTCTCAAGGAAGAACTCGAAGAGGCGTCGGATTCGGCGAAGGCCCTGCTCGCGCGCAGAACGTTTCTGCTCTCCCTCGTGGCGCGCGTCGCGCCGCTGCTCGGACTTCTCGGCACGATCATCGGGATTCTGCGGGCGTTGACGGATTACCGCCAGAACGGCATCATGCATTCCGGCGACATAGCCGACGCGCTGACGTTCGGCGCGTTGACGTCTGCGGCCGGGCTCGTCGTCGCGATAATCGCCTACACCGGACGCGAATTCATCCGGGCGCGCATCGAACGTCTGGAAATGGACATGCGCACCGCGTCGTCCGAACTTCTGCACGGAATGAAACATGCCCCGAAATCCTGACAACGGAAAAAAGGACGGCGGCTGGCGCATCGCCTTCGGTCTGCTGCCGTGGGTCGACGCGCTCCTGCTCTGCTCGGCCGCGGCGTTCTTCCTCGGCAAAGCCGCGCTCGTTCCGGGACAGCCCGTCGAGCTTCCAAAGGCCGGTTTCACGGACGGCGCCGCGGACTGCGGCCGCCCGGTGTTCCTCATCGCAGGTCGGCACGCCGGCGGCGACGCCGCCAGTTTCAACGGCGTCTGCTACTTCATGTCGAATGCGGTGAGCAGAACGGGGTTCATCGAAACTCTGCGCAAAGAAGCGCCCGAAGGAACGCTCGTGATCTACGCCGACAAATCGATTCCGCACGGACGAATCACGGATTTCCTCTCCGTGCTCCGCGAAGCCGGAATAAAACAGGTCGATTTCGCCGTCGATCCGGACTGACGCCTCCGCGCCGCCGTCAGACGAAATCGACTTTTCCTGAATTGCGCAGCGAAAAATGCTCCGGCACGGCGGTCGTGCAGTCTGCCCCGGGATCGGCGTTTCTGCGCGATGCGATGTCGCCGACGATGACGTGATCCACCACCGGAATGGAAAGCAGTTTTCCGGCCGCCACGAGGTCCCGCGTAAGACGCAGATCGGCGTTCGACGGCTCCACGTTGCCGGACGGATGATTGTGCG
>JAZUJQ010000079.1:0-3215 GCA_045642845.1 Kiritimatiellia bacterium | reverse complement strand
CCGAACGCCGCGACGAGCGCCGCTGGATCGGCCGCGCGCCAGACGACGTGGCGGATGCCGTCCGTTCCCGTGAAATCGTAGAGCGGTTCACGCGCGGTTTCGGCGTCGACGGCGGCGTCGACGGCGGCTTCGTCCTCGTGGCACAGGAACACCTGGCCGGTGTGGGCCCGCGTGGCGAGGATGTGCGCGGCGCGGTCGTCCTCTTTGTCCTGCCTCGTTTTCTCGTGGCGGACGATGGCGCCGGATTCGTAGTCCGCGGTTTCGACGCACGCGACGACGGAGGTCTGGACGTGTCCGCCCATGATCTGGCGGTAGAGGTAGAGCGACGGCTCCGCCTCGCGCACGAGCGCGCCGCGCGCTTCGAGTCCCTCAAGCGCGGCCGAGGCGTGAGCATACGCTTCCTCCGACGAAAACGACGCGCCGTCGGCGAGGTCGATTTCCGGGCGGATGACGTGCAGGAACGAGTCGGCGTTTCCGGACGCGATGGCCTTGGCTTCTTCGGTGGACATCACGTCGTACGGAAGCGACGACACGGACGCGGCGCGCGCGTTGTCGGCCGGACGAAGTGCGCTGAAAGGGTGGATTTTCATTGAAAGTCGAGATTCTCGATGGATTCTTCGGACGGCGGCGGAGTGTCCGGCACCGGAACGACTGCGGTCGTTTTGGCGGGACGTTTGCGCCAGAAGCAGAGCCGGAGGAAAAACCGTTTGACGGCGGCCCCGACGCGGCGGTACAGCGGCGGATGGCGGAGTTTGTCCAGGCGTTTCCAGCCTTCGAGCACTTCCTCCGGAGTGAAGTCCTTGCGGTGGATGTTTTCCTCGAGTTCCATTTCGAGCCGGCGGAGTTCGTCGAGCCCGGAAACCACGTTCGCTTCGATCGAACGCCACCCGGCCTGACGCGCGGCCATGTAGCGGCGGAACCCGGCGATCAACTCGTAGTCCGGCGTCACCGTGATGGGGTTGAGCTGCCCCACGCGGCGGAGACTGTCCACGAGCGACGTGAGATCGCCGGTGTCTTTGCGGACCCGGTTCGGGACTTTGATGGAGTCGATTTCTATCTGCATTTGCCTTCTCCGTTCAGTTCACGTATTCCACGACGATCCATTTCTTCTCTTCGTCGACCGAGAGTTTCCAGCGTTTTTCATCCACGCCCGGATCAAGCTTGAGATCGGCCGCGCCTTTGCAGACGCCGTCTTTCCACATGATGACGGGGTAGCGCCCCGGACGTATGCCGGCGCCGGCGAGCGGCTTTATGCGCGCGTTTTTGCCGAAGGTGATATTTCCGGTGACCTGAAGCGGTTTCACGAACTTCGGATCCACCGACGGCCCGATCGCGACCGCCAACGCGTTGTCCTCCGCGATTTCAAGAGTTTCGATCGGCTCGACCGTCCCGCCTTCGATCGCGAAGACGTTGTTTTTCGCGATGTATCCCTCTTTGTTTTTCCCTATCGTCAGACGTTTGAGCGCGGTGAGCCTGGCGCCCGGCCGGACGTGGAATTCGTTGTCGTTGAGGGACTGCGCCCATTCCGGATCGGCTCCGACGCGCAGGTCGCCGCCGCCGAAGTTCCACAGCGCGGCCGGGCCGTTCTTCATGCCGCCGATCGCGACGGAGTTGCCGGTCGCCGCAACGTCCTGCCTGCTGTTTCCGGTGCGGCCGACGCGGACGGTTCCGGTCGAGAACACCGCTCCGCCGTTCACGACGATTCTGTTGCCGCGCGAGGGGCCGGAGCCGCCGCCGGCGCCGACCACGACGTCCTTCACGTTCGTCACCATCGCGCCGTTGCGCACGAAGAGCGCGTTGCCGGCGGCCCAGCCGTCCGACGAATCGCCTATGACGACGGAGCCGCCGTCCAGATCCAGGCCCGATCCTCTGCCGATGACGGTGACGGTGCAGTTGGTCGCCATGCTCCACGCCCCTCCGTGGCCGATGGCCGCGCCTTTCGCCTTGAACCGCGAACCTCCCGCGATCGAGACGGAATCGTCGGACGTCGGCGCGGCGTTTTTCTGCTCGCACCGGCCGCGGCCGACGAGAAGCGGGCCTTCGGACACCAGCCGCGCGCCGTTGTCGAGGATGAGTTTGTCGTTGCGGGGGCAGCACCACCGCCACGGCTCCGATGCTGCGCCGACGTTGACGCCTTCTCCGCCGATGTGGATGTTGCACGCGGCGGCGGCGAAGCGGTTGCTCCACGAACCTCCTCCGACGAGCAGCCGCTTGGCGAAGATGCGCACGCCGTCCTTCACGGTCACGCTGTTGCCGTTGCCGCCGTCGCCGTCTCCGATCGAGAAGGTTCCGGCCGCGCGGAACATCACGCCGCCGGAAGCGCGCAGCGCGGTGTCGGACGAAATCCAGCCGTCGTTGACGCCGCCGACGCGGATGCAGTCGCCGACGTTCACGTACGAGAGCGACGGATCGGTTTCGGGCTGCGGCTGGATCGCGCCGGGCTTGACCTCCGGGCCTTTGAATTCAACGAGAATGTCGCTCGGCGGGTTGAGCTTCCGCCAGTCGCCGTTCCCCGGGCTGCCGCCGACCCACATGCCGGTTCCGGCGTGGATCCTGGCGCCGGCCGGGAATGAATATTCGACACGGTTGGACGACGTGTGAACGGGCGAAAACAGGACCAACGAAAAATTCGTGATCGACGTTTTTTCGCCGAACACGGGCACCGCGTCCGGATTAGAGAAATGCACGGCGCGCCCGCCGGAGCCGACGAGCGACGCGCCGTCGCCAAGTTCAAGCAATCCGGAAATCACCAGCGGCTGTTCGGTGTTTTCGTATTTCAGCGTCGCGCCGCCGAGAAAACGCGTGGGAAACTTTTTGTCGCCGTAATTCGATTCGGAGAAAGCGCGCGAAACGCCGTCGAACGTCACGGGGGAATCCGTCCGCTCGATGCGCCCCACGTCCAGTTCTCCGCCGCGGAAAACGACGCCGCCCGGACCCGACACCTTGACGTTGCATCCCGGCCCCGTCAGTCCGCCTTCGAAGACCACCGCGCCGGTCGATGTCGTCTCGACTTCAAGCAGGGATTTGAGGGAGACCGGACCGCGGAACGTGAAATCCTCCGCCGAAGCGTTGGCGATGCGCGAGCCGCGGACAAGACGTTCCATCACGCAGGCGACGTCCGGTTCGGCGTTGGCGTCCGCGCCGAGGTTGAACGCCGGGGCTTTTATCGAAACGGGTCCGGAATTCGACGTGACGGCGATCGACGCGAACGCGAA
>JAZUJQ010000078.1:0-1710 GCA_045642845.1 Kiritimatiellia bacterium | reverse complement strand
GAGGCCGGCCAGACGCATCAGGTCGACCGTCGCCTCGGTGTGGCCGGCGCGGCGCAGAACGCCGCCGGCGCGCGCTTCGAGCGGGAACATGTGCCCAGGGCGGCGGAAGTCCTCCGGCTTCGATGCGGGGTCGACGCACTTGCGCGCGGTCAGCGCCCGTTCTTCGGCGGAGATGCCGGTCGTGGTGTCCTCGTGATCGATTGAAACGGTGAACGCGGTCTGCAGTTTTTCGGTGTTGCTGCAGACCATCTGCGGGAGTCCGAGCCGTGCGGTGTATTCGCGGGACATCGGCATGCAGATCAGACCGCGCGCATGCGTCGCCATGAAATTCACGTTGGCGGTCGTGGCGAATTGCGCGGCGCAGATCACGTCGCCTTCGTTCTCGCGGTCGGCGTCGTCGGTCATCAGCACGCACTTGCCGGCGCGCAGGGCTTCGAGCAGTTCTGGAATCGGGGAGAAAGGCATCTTACATCACCTTGAATTTCGGAAGATCCTGAATGTCGACGAGGCCGGCGAACAGACCGTCGTCGTCCGTCACCGGCAGATCGTCGATCTTGTGCGTTTCGAACACGCGCAGCGCGGCCACGGCGAGCTGCGACGCCTTGACGCGCAGCGGATTTTTCGTGGCGCGGCCGTCGAGCGGCGCGCCGAGCGGGGCTTCGCCGGACGCGGTGGCGAGGTAACGGCGGAAATCGCCGTCGGTGAAAATCCCGTGCAGCGTGCGGTTTTCGTCGACTATCACGCATGATCCGGCCTTGGCGCGCGTCATCGCGAAAATGGCGTCCTTCACCGTGGATCCGGGACGCACGACGGCGACGTCTCCGCCCGTGCGCATGATGTCGGAGACCTTCGTGAGAAGCGCCTTGCCGATCGCTCCGGCGGGGTGGTAGAGCGCGAAATCCTCGCGCGTGAAGCCGCGCGCCTCGACGAGCACCATCGCGATCGCGTCGCACAGAGCCAGGGTCGCGGTCGTGGAAGTGGTCGGCACCATGCCGAACGTGCACGCCTCTTTTTCGACGGCGACGGACAGCGCCACGTCGGAAAGAACCGCGAGCGTGCTGGTCATCACCGCCGTCATGCCGATCACCCGGTTGCCGAGGCGGTGGACGGCCGGGAGCAGGTTTTTGATTTCGTCGCTTTCTCCGGAGTAGCTCATCGCGACGAGCACGTCGTTCGGAGCGAGCATCCCGAGGTCTCCGTGCATCGCCTGGACGGGGTTGAGAAACACCGCCGGGGAACCGGTCGACGACAGCGTCGCCGCCGCCTTTTCTCCGATGTAGACGTTTTTGCCCACTCCGGTGAGCACTATCTTTCCGCCGCGCTTCACGCATTCGAGGAGGCATTCGCACGCCTTTTCGAACGACGCATCGAGCGCGGCCGACACCTGTTCAAGTCCTTCGATTTCGGTCTTGAAAACAGCCTTGGCCGTATCAATCGTGTTCATGCGCCCGATTCTAGCATACTTCACGCGCCGCCGCGCTTCCAATAGGCGCAATTCGTCAAACGCATCGCGCCGCGCGGTTGCGCCCGACCGGATCGTTCGGTTATTGTGCCGGCCGGGGAAAATGTCAGTTGCTGATAGTCTTGTTCGGTGAATGAGCCGCGGTTTGACTCAATTTGACGGAATCTAGTAAAATTGACCGCATGAAAACAAAACTTTCCGTTTTTCTTGCGGCGGCCGCCTGCGCCGCCTGCGCCGACACGATGGTT
>JAZUJQ010000077.1:0-4904 GCA_045642845.1 Kiritimatiellia bacterium | reverse complement strand
CAAGGTCACCCGCGGCCGCGGCTTCTGCCCGGCGTCGTGGGAGGTCGATCCCGGCAATCCGGACAACCGTCCTCGCCAGAAGGTCATCGGCCAAATCCCCCTCGCCCGCATTTACTCGCCCGTCACCCGCGTCAACTTCCTCGTCGAAGACTGCCGCGTCGGCCAGCGCACGGACTACGAGAAGCTCGTGCTCGAGGTCACCACCGACGGCCGCGTGACTCCGGACGACGCGCTCGTTCACGCCGCCGCGATCCTGCGCCAGCATCTCGACGTGTTCGTCGAGGTCGACAAGGAGCTGATCGAAGAGGAGGAAGTCGCGCCCGTCGAGAGCAACGACAACGACGATCTCAAGCGCAAACTCGCGATGAAGGTCAGCGAAATCGAGCTCGGCGTCCGTTCGGCGAACTGCCTCAACGCCGCCAAGATCACGACGGTCGGACAGCTTTGCCGCATGTCGCGCAACGATTTGCTCCGTTTCCGCAATTTCGGCCAGCGTTCGCTCACCGAAATCGAGGAAAAGCTCAAGTCGCTCGGTCTCGACCTCGGCATGAAGATCGATCAGTCGCTTCTGCCGGCCGACGATCCGGGAATGCCCGAGATCCCCGAAGAGTAAAGATAACAATTCAGATTTTGGAGTCGCAAAATGCGTCACAAGAGAAACAACGTCAAATTCGGCCGCAGCAAGGCGCACCGTCTCGCGCTCGTCGAGGCGCTCGTCGTCGGTCTGATCAAGGCCAAATCCATCCGCACCACGCTGCGCAAGGCCAAGGTCGCCCGTTCGGCGGCCGAAAAGATGGTCACCGTCGCCCGCAAAGGCGATGTCAACGCCCGTCGTCGCGCGATGGCGTCCCTGCAGGACGAAACCGCGGTCAAGGAACTGTTCGACAAGATCGTTCCGATGCAGGCCGGCCGCAACGGCGGCTACACCCGCATCGTGAAGCTCGGTCAGCGTTCCAGCGACGGCAGCGAAATGGCCGTCCTGTCCTGGGTCGAAGCGGCCGCGCCCGAGGCGCCCGCCGCGGAAGCCGCGCCTGAAACCAAATAAGGAGGCACGATCATGTCACTGCAATCGCACGATCACGTCGAAAAGCGCAAGCACATGCGCCGTCCCAAAAAGACGCCCGCGGAGCGCGCTCATCGCGAAGCGGTTCAGAAGAAGCGCCTTGTCGCTCTGGGCGTGCCCCAGGCCGAAGCCGACAAGCTCCAGCCGATTCAGATCCGCACCATGCTCCGCACCCCGAAAAAGGTGCAGCAGAAGTACGCCGCGAAATAACCGCGCCGCATTTCAAAAGAAACCGACCGCACGTCCGTGCGGCCGGTTTTCTTTTGCGCACGGGGGGGAGCAGGACGAGTGGAACGGGTAGGACGAGTAGGACGGCGATGGCTTGGGCGCGGGGTGAAAAACCCCGACGGCTGTCAAACAGGCCCCGCGACCGCTTCGCCGTGCTTCGCGGCGTTCAGCCGGAGCGTTTGATTGAATAAAATCTGTCATTTTCCAATCCCGTGCGCGCTGAATCGGCGGTGCGAAAGCGTTGTCCATTCGGCGGAGCGGTAGCGGGAGCTTCACGGATCGGAGTTTCTTTCAAACACCGCCAAGGCGCGGTTTGCAAGTGCGCCGGAGTGAAAAACTCCGACGGCTGTCAAACAGGCTCCGCTACCGCTTCGCCGTGCTTCGCGGCGTTCAGCCGGAGCATTTGATTGAATGAAATCTGTCATTTTCCAATCCCGTGCGCGCTGAATCGGCGGTGCGAAAGCGTTGTCCATTCGGCGGAGCGGTAGCGGGAGCTTCACGGATCGGAGTTTCTTTCAAACGCTGCCAAGGCGCGGTTTGCAAGTGCGCCGGGGTGAAAAACTCCGACGGCTGTCAAACAGGCTCCGCTGCCGCTCCGCCGTGCTTCGCGGCGTTCAGCCGGAGAATTTTGGTGGGATTGAAATCAAGTCGATCGCGGCCGAGCAATTCCGCTCCGTTTCAACTTGGCAACCTACAACAACTATTCACTATTCACCATTCACTATTCACTATTCACTATCCACTATTCACTATCCACTATCCACGTCGCTGGGTGAAAAACATGGGGGATGCGGCGTCCTCGCATCATTGTCTTGCCCATTGCGTTTTGATAAAATCCGCGGCAACGAAACACTCAATCACAACACACGAAAAAAATGAAAAAACAGCTGTTTCTCGCATTTGCCGCGCTGTGCACCGCATCTTTCGTGGCATCGGCCGTCGAAGTCGACGCCCCGCTCCTGTCCGTGCGCCGCAAGGTGCCGCTCACGTGGTGCTCTCTGGGCACGTCCATCACCTGGTACAACGACAACGTCGGAGCCTCCGGCGGTCGTTTCACCAAGGGCTACCAGACGCGTGTGATGGAACAGGTGAAATTTTCCGGATTCATCAACAAAGGCGTCAACGGCGGATGCGTGAATTCGGCCATCTGGTCGGTCGTTCCCGCGGATTTCTACACGATCGAGCACGGCATCAACGACTGGGGCCACTCGACCAAACCGGGCACGCTCGCCGATTACACCGAAAACACCGGCAACAACACGTTCGCGGCGAACTACCGCAAGGTGATCGACAACATCCGCAAAGCCAATCCGAAGGCGAAAATCATTCTCTGCACCCCGCGCAAAGGTTACGGCTTCGGCGATTACCTTCCCTCTTCGGCCGACGAGGCCAAGAACGGCATCTACCTCAAGGAATACGCCGACATCGTGCGTAAAATCGCCAAAAAAGAGGGATTTGAAGTCGCCGACTTCTTCGCCACCTGCGGAGAATCGAGCGAACTCAAAGATCTTTCGATCGAAGTGGCGCTCCATCCGAACGACGCCGGCTACCAGAGAATGGCCAACGAGCTGGTGAAAGCGATCCTCCGCACGTTCCCGGACGCCAAGGAAATCATTCCCGGCCAGGCGGATTTCACCGACGACGGGAAGCCGAAATCGGTCAGATTCGACAAGTTTCTCACGAACACGCCGCAGGTCGTGCTGCAGGGCGTCGACGTGAACAAAGTCACCGTCGAAGCCGCCACGCTCAACGGCGCCTGGTTCCCCGGCACCCCCATGGACGCCTCGATCCGCTTCCTCCGCCGCGACAAAGCCGCGCGCAAAACGGTCTGCCAGCTGCAGGGACTGAGCACGGACACCGCCACGCGCTCGCTCATGATCGAACTCGCGCAGGATGAAAGCGACGTCACGGCGCGCATCGTGTGGGGACGTTTCTCCTGGACCTGGCCTGTCGGCACCGACTTCGACAAAGAAGGCTACGACGGCGGCGCCGGGGTCGCGCTCAGCCAGGATCAAGCCGGTTACGGCGTCGGTTCGATCACGTTCGGAATCAACAAGCCGGATCTTCCGTCGGCGCTCGCCAATGAAGCCACGATTTACGACATGGACGTGACGGACACCCCCTCGGTCGTCCCCGGCGACCTCAATTTCAACGCCGCCTGCCTCGGCGCCGCCCCGCGCGTCGTGCTCAAAGGCGTGAACCTCGCCGACGTGGACCTCGTCGCGGCCGACATGGTCGGCGCCTGGGTGCCGGGCTGCCCGTTCGAGTGCTCGATTTTCCACGTCAACGCCACCGACGGCGGCAAGCACGTCGTCTGCCAGGCCCAGGTGCGTCCGCCGGACGCCTGCACGCGCTGCATTTTCATCGAACTCTTCCAGAGCGGTCCTAACGTCGCGGCGCGGCTCCTCAAAGCGAAGTACATCCTCAAAGGACCCGAGCCCGGCCTCGATTTCAACAAAACCGAATACCCCGGCGCTCCGCTCGCATCGTCGATCGACGGCATCGGCTACGGCATCTCCACCCTCACCTTCAAGAAGAAATGACAAACCCGGGTTCCGTTCTCCGGAACCGTCAAACCCAACGACCACCGATATGAAAAAACTGATGTTCATCGCCGCCGCGGTCGCCGCGCTTTCAATCACCGGGTGCACGACCGACTATTCGGGTTCGGCGTACGATCCTCAATTCGTCCGCATGCCTCACACCGTGACGATGGGCACGATCCAGCGCATGGACGTGGTCAAAATCGAAGGCGAGGCCGGCGTCGCCGGTTCGGTCGGCGGCGGCATCGTCGGCGGAGCGATCGGCTCCACGCTCGGCGGCGGCAGCGGCACGACCGTCACCACGGCGCTCGGCGCGCTGGGCGGCGCGTTGCTCGGCAGCGCGGCCGAAAAGAAGATCACCACGCAGAGCGCGTACGAATTCGAACTTCTGCTTGAAAACGGCAAGCGCATGACCGTCGTCCAGACGCTCGGTCCGGACACGTTCTACATCGGGCAGACGGTGCGCGTGCTGACCGCGCCCGACGGCACCTCGCGCATCCGTCCCAACTGATCGCAAATTCAATTCCTCCGCAAAGTGTCCTCTTCCGATTTTCTGGTCGCCGGTTTCGGCGAAGTGATGCTGCGCCTCTCGCCCGACGGCAGGCTGCGCTTCAATCAGGCGCTGCCCGGTTCGCTGCGCGCCGTTTTCGGCGGCGGCGAAGCCAACGTCTGCGTTTCCCTCGCGCGCTTCGGCATGCGTTCGCGCTACCTTTCGGCGCTTCCGCGCAACGCGATAGCCGACGCTCTGCTCGCGGAAATGCGCGGTGCGGGCGTGGACGTCTCGCGCGTGCTGCGCGCCGACAAAGGCCGCCTCGGGATCTACTTCGCGGAAACCGGTTCCAACGCACGCGGCTCGGCGGTCGTGTACGCCAGGGCGGGGCCGACGGTGGCGCTGACCGAAGCCGCCGACTACGACTTCGACTCCATGCTCGAGGGAGTGTCGTGGCTGCATCTTTCGGGCATCACACCGGCGATTTCACGCGAAGCGTGCGAAGCGAATCTTGCCCTCGCCAAGGCCGCCGCCGCGCGCGGCGTCCGCATTTCGCTCGACCTGAATTTCCGTAAAAAAC
>JAZUJQ010000076.1:0-5447 GCA_045642845.1 Kiritimatiellia bacterium | reverse complement strand
TGGTCACGCGTTCGGACCTGCCGGCGCCGCGGTCGAGCGCCTTGCGGAACAGCGGAAGCACCTGACTTACGAACACCACGTGGAGTCCGACGGCCATCGCGAGCAGCAGACACAGGAAAAGGATTTTGTCGATGCGCCGGTTCGCGAAATCGACGGCGACGAACGCCTTGTCGAGGATCGCGAGCGCGGCGATGCCGGCCACGCAGATCACGGAAAACGGCAACGCGTCGAAGCGCCGGCCGCCGCGCGAACGCAGACGCCACGCCGCGAACGGCATGAAGCCGAGAGGCGCAAGCACGAGCGTGAACTGCGTGCGGACGTCGGTGAAATACGAACCGAGCTTGCGGATGAAGTCCGCGTTGAACATCGCCGTCGGCGTGATTTTCTCGTACTGACCGCGGGTCACGGCGTGTTTGAATCCTTCCCACGTTCGCGGGAAACCCCAGTTCATCGGCGGACACGAGTCGCCGAGAATCGGCATGAGACCGTAAAACGCGACGCCGATTTCGCCGGCGAGCGCCGTAAGCGCGACGACGGGACCGTTTTCGAGAAGCAGCCAGGAAAGCGCGAGCAGGATCACGTTGACCGCGCAGTACGCGGAAAACGTGCCGGCGAGCGGATGCACGAGACCGAGCAGCGCGCCCTTGCACACGAGAACGGCGAGCGGCATGATGAAACCCGTGCACGCCGCGGCGTACCAGAGCCCGGCCGGCGTGAAAAGCGCGAACACCCACAGCGCGGCGACGCCGGCGACAAGCGTCAGCGCCGGGACGCCCCACTTGAACGTGTCTTCGGGCCTGGCGTATTCGAAACGCGGATCGAGCGGCGCCGACGGTGCGGCGAAGCACGCGAACAGGACGACGAACGCCGCTATCGCGAACACGGCGACGGCACCAGCGCGCAGACCGCCGGAATCATCGCGCATCCGGCCGCGCGCGAGCATGCCGAGGACGGCAGCGGAAACACAGAGCAGCAGCACGGAGACGACGAGCACCGAGCACAGCGCGGTGTACGAAATCCCGGAATCGGGATACACTAGCGCGCTGCACGTCGGATCGAGCGGATCGGCCAGCTTGAACTTCACGAAGCCCGGCTGGTTTATTTCCGCGCCGAGTTTCATGATGACGCACACGAGCCCGAACGGGATCGCGAAAAGCACGAAGTCGCGGAACAGCGCGGTGTTCTGGAAAAGCACGACGAGCACCAGAGGCACGGCGGCCAGCAGCAGCACTTGATAATTCGTGAGGCCGAGACCGAACACGAAGGCCGTCAGCACGAGCAGACGCGACGACGGACGGCACATCCACCTGTACGTCAGAAGCAGCACCAGCATCAGGAAGAACGAATTGAAGCTGTAGACTTCGACGATGGTGCACTGAGACCACATCACCGGTGAAAAAGCGAACACGAGCGCGCTTGAAACGCCGGCGAAGAAGCCGATCGACGAAAACGAATCGGCGGACTCCCCTTCTTCGGAGCGCGCCGCGAGCATGTCACGGCTGGTCTTGGAAACGAGCATCGCCATGATTCCGATCGACAACGCGCCCCAGAACGCCGACATCACCGCGATGGCCCAGGCGGGCGTCGGATGCCCCCGGAACGTCACGAACGAAAGCAGACGGGAGAACAGCCACGCGCAGACTGTCCACGACGGATATCCCGGCGGATGCGGCACGCCCATGTAGTCGCCGGCGACGGCGAGCTCCCCGCTGTCCTCGAGCGTCACGCTGGGGCCGCAGGTGAAGAAATACGCGATGAACGAGACAAGCGCGCCGAGCCAGAACGCGATGACGTCGATCCTCTTGAAGAATGGCTGCTTTTTCATCTGGTATGAAGCGGATGGCGCTTGAAACGATTGCTCCACGCGAGCCTGAACACCATGCGGAACGCTTCGCCGGCGATCGCGCGGGAGAGCTTGGAATAACCGGCGCGGCGGTCCTCGAACACGATCGGCACTTCGGCGATGCGGAAGCCGTTGGTCCACGCCTTGAAATTGGTCTCTATCTGGAACGAGTAGCCGTTTGAAACGATCTTCTCGATGCCGATCGTGCGCAGCACTTCGGCGGAATAGCACTTGTAGCCGCCGGTCGGGTCCGACACCGGGAGCCCGGTGACGAAACGCACGAACCAGCCGGCGGACATCGAAATCATGAGCCTGTGCAACGGCCAGTTCATGATGCGGATGCCGCCTTTGTAGCGCGTGCCGATCACGAGGTCGGCGTTTTCGGCGGCCTTGAGAAAGGCCGGGATCTCCCTGGGGTCGTGGGAACCGTCGGCGTCCATTTCGAAAAGCCGGTCGTAGCCGCGCTCGAGCCCCCATGCGAACCCCGCCACGTAGGCGCGGCCGAGTCCGGCCTTTTCGCCGTGGTGGAGCACGTGTACGCGCTCGTCCTCCGCGGCCATGCCGTCGAGGATTTCACCGGTGCCGTCGGGTGAATTGTCGTCCACGAAAAGAATGTGCACGTCGGGCGCGGCGGCGAACACCGCCCGCGAAATCGGAACGACATTGTCTTTTTCGTCGTACGTAGGCACGACGATCAGCGTTTTTGAACTCATGCGCCGGATTATACCCCAGCTCACGCGTGCGCGCAACGCGTGCGCGACGCCCGCGCCCGGAAGGACGGATTCCGTCTCCGTCCCGGTTTTCCGGACACGCGCCCGCGGCGTGAAAACGAACCGCGCGGAGCCGCGTCAAACGCGCTCCGGCCAGAACGGATTGTGCGCCGCTTCGAACTGCAGCTCCGTCGCGTCGCCGTGGCCCGGATAGACGCGCGTCGCCGGATGGAGCGCCGCGAGTCGGCGCAACGACGCCTCCATCGCGCGCCAGTCGCTTCCCGGAAGATCGGTGCGGCCGATCGTGCCCGCGAACAGCGTGTCGCCCGAAAACATCGCGTCCCCGGCGCCGGCCGCACGGGCGATGTAGCACATCCCTCCCGGAGAATGTCCCGGAGTGGCCAATGCCTCGAACTCGACTTCGCCGAACGTCCGTTTCGTCCCGTCGACGAACGTCACGTCGAGCGACGCGGGTTTTTCGCGCGGCGCGGAATACGGCGGAAAATCGTTGATTTCCGAGAAGCACCAGTCGGCGTCCGCTTTCGAAATGAACGCCGGCGCAGATGGAAACGCCGCCGCGATTTCCGGCAGCGCGCAGATGTGGTCGGCGTGCCCGTGCGTGAGCATCACCGCGACAACGCCCAGACCTCGCTTTTCGAGAAACTTCAGGATTCCCGCGCCGTCGGCGCCGGGATCGACGACGACCGCTTTTCCCGAAGCGACCGTTATCACGTGGCAATTCGCGGCGAACGCTCCCACTGGCAGACTCGTTATTTCCATGCCGGACCTCAATTGGAGAGAGAATGGATCGGCGCGGGGATGTGTCCGCCGTGGCGCACGAACGCTTCGCCGCCGGACGGACACGCCGGCGACATCACGGTGCCGGCACCGAACAAACCGCCGAAATTCACGTATTCACCCACGTCCGCCCCGGGCACCGGAATCACGCGCACGCCCGTCGTCTTGCGGTTGGTGATGCCGATCGCGGCTTCGTCGAGAAACATGCCGGCGATCGTTTCCGGAGAGGTGGCTCCGGGCACCAGAAACATGTCGAGCCCGACCGAACAGACCGCGGTCATGGCTTCGAGCTTCTCCAGCGTGAGGGTGCCGGCGGTGCACGCCTCCTCTATCGCATGGTCTTCCATCACGGGAATGAACGCGCCGGAAAGCCCGCCGACGGACGACGAGGCGAACGATCCGCCTTTTTTCACGGCGTCGTTGAGCATCATCACGGCGGCCGTCGTTCCCGGCGCGCCCAGACGTTCGATGCCCATCGTCTGGTAGATTTCGCCCACGCTGTCACCGATCTTCGGCGTCGGCGCAAGCGCGAGGTCGAGGATGCCGAACGGCACGCCCAGGACGCACGCGACCTCGTGGCCGATGAGCTCGCCCACGCGCGTCACGCGGTAGGCGGTGTGTTTCACTTCCTCCGCCATCTCGTCGAGCGTGCAGTCCTTGCGCGACGCGAGCAGACGGTCGAGCGCGCGTTTCACGACGCCCGGTCCCGACACGCCCACGTTCACGACCGATTCCGGTTCGCCCGCGCCCAGTTCGGCGCCGGCCATGAACGGATTGTCCTCCGGCTGATTGGCGAAGACCACGATTTTGGCCGCGCCGAAACCGCGGCTTTCCTCCGTTGCGCGCGCCGTGTCGAGCACGCGTTCCGCGATCATGCGGGCCGCCGACACGTTCACGCCGGCTTTCGTCGATCCGATGTTCCACGACGAGCACACGTGTTTCGTGACGGACAGCGCCTCGGGCAACGCGTCGAGCAACGTGCGCTCGCCCGCCGTCATGCCCTTCTGCACCAGTCCTCCGAAACCGCCGAGCAGGTCGATGCCGACGGTGTCGCAGGCGCGGTCCATCGCGCGCGCCAGCGCGATCGCCGCCGCGCGGTCGCCGGCGTGGCCTTCGAGCAGAACCGACGCGGGCGACACGGCCAGACGCTTGTTGACGATCTGCACGCCGTAGCGTTCGCCGATCGCGTTGGACACCGGGACGACGCGCTCGGCGACGCGGCAGAGCTTGTCGTAAACCGCGTTCGTCATGCGCGAAACGTCTTCCGAAGCGCAGGAATTGAGGTTGACGCCGAGGGTGACCGTGCGCACGTCGAGGTTTTCCTCGCCCATCATGCGCAGCGTGGCGGAAAGTGCGGATGTTTCAAGCATTGCGCGAAATCCTCTCCGAAGACGGGTCGAGCAGATTGACCACCGGACCGACTTCATTCGTGGCTCTGAAAATGTTTTCCTGCGTCAACGTCGACGAAATGCCTTCCGGCGCGAATTTTTCCGCGAGACCGCGGCGCAGTTCGGCCACGCGGTCGGCCGGAACGGTGACGACGCCGATCGTGAGCGTGTGTTTCGGATCCGTGCCGTCGTGCCGCCAGTCCTCTACGTTGACTCCGAGTTCCGCGAACACCGACGCGGCGCGGAAAACCCACCCCGGCCTGTCCTCGCCGCGCAAAGCGGCGACGTACCGTTCGCCTTTCGCGGGGCCCGCTTTGGACGGCGGTGGCGCGGTGAGGACCGCGACACCGGCCTTGTCGGCGTCGGGCAACGCGGCGAGCACCGCGGCTTTCAATGCGTCGGCGGTCACGCCGGCGGGTGTTTCGATGTAGGCCGACAGGGAAAAATACATGCCGACGACGTTCTGGTGGAGATCGATCAGATTGCTGCCGCCGATTCCGAAAACCGCGCCGGTGACGTCGCGCAGAATGCCGATCCTGTCCGGCAGAAGCAACGACATCGTGAAAAACTCCGATTTGTTTTGCATGGAGCCGATGATAGCAAAATGAGCGTTTTAAAAACAAAACCCCGGCGGCCGGACGGGCCGTCGGGGCTGCAAATCCGCCGATGCGGAGTTATCTGACGATGATGGACGTGAAATCCTTCGTG
>JAZUJQ010000075.1:0-2826 GCA_045642845.1 Kiritimatiellia bacterium | reverse complement strand
GGCGATCGCGAAGGGACGCAAAATCATCGCCCCGGAAATCCGTCCGTCGCCGGACCCCGCGCAGACGCGAGCGCAGATCCTCGCCGCACGCGGTCTCGGATACGACGCCGCGGCGCTCTCGCACGCCCGCCGCAATCCGCGCAAATGGACTAAATACGGCAAAGACCCCGCCACGGGAAAAACGTGCGTCGATCGGCAGGCCACCGAAGCCGCCGGAAAAGATTACGCCGCCAAGGTTCCGTCGAACTGGATGAATCCGTTCGCCGTGCCGGCGTCCGCGCTGATCGAAGCGCTGCACGGCGCCGCGGAGGAGTCCGGCCCGGACGCACCGGCTGACGACGGACCGACCGTGCTGCTGCTGCATTCGCGCGTTTCGGAACGGCTCGAATTGCTAGACCCGTCCCGCGCCGGATGCTCCGCGTCACTCGCCGAATGGGTCGATGCGTTCGACAAAGCGTCCGTGCACGTCGGGATGGTTCTCGAACGCGACTTCGCCACGAACGGCGTTCCGGCGAACGCACGCGCCGTCGTCGTGACGCCGTGCATCCGCGCGTGTCTCGACGAAACCCCTGCGGCGGTTTCGAATTTCGTCGCTTCGGGCGGAGTCCTGATCATGTCGGCCGACGCTCTCCGCGAAAATCAATTCGGTTTGAAAATCCGCGCGAATCCGCTCCCCGACGGCGCACACGTCTGCGAAACGCCGGAAGAAGCAATCGCGGTTCTGAACGATGAATTTCATTGAGCGCCATGCGCCGCGGGCTGCGGCCGAACACCGCGTCGCGCGGATGGGCATTGTCAACGCCACGCCGGATTCTTTTTCCGACGGCACGGGCCGCCGGCCTTCGCGGGACGAAATCGCGGAACGCGCCGGACGGCTCGTCGAACGCGGCGCGGACATTCTCGACATCGGCGCGGAATCCACGCGCCCCGGTTTCCTGCCGGTTCCGCCGGATGAAGAAATCGCGCGGCTGGTTCCGGCGATCGCGGTCGTGCGCGAATTTTTCCCCGACGTGCCGATTTCCGCGGACACCCGCAAAGGTGCTGTCGCCGCGGCGGCGCCCGACGCCGGCGCCGTCATCGTCAACGACGTGTCCGGGCTTTCCGATCCGGAACTCGCGCGCACGGTCGTCTCGCGCGGTTGCGGAGTCGTGGCGATGTGCGGCGGCCCGGCTTTCGACTCGGCGGCTACGCCTCCGCGTGAAGCGGAACGCGGTGCGCTCGTGAACGAAGCGGTCGCGTTGCTCCGCAAAGCGCTCGCGCTCGGAATCCCGGCCGACGAACTGTGCATCGATCCGGGTTTCGGATTCGGACTGCGCCACCTTGACAATCTCGCGCTGCGGGACGCGATCGGCGACATCGTCCGCGCGTGTGCGCCGTGCCCCGTGCTCGTCGGCGCATCGCGCAAACACTTTCTCGCGGACGTCTATCCGTGTCTCGGTCCGGACCCCGCCACGGCGCGTTTCCACGCGGACTGCATCGCGGCCGGAGCCGCCGTCGTCCGCGCCCACGTCTTCTGACCGCGCCGGTTCAGGCCCGCCCCGGAGCAGGCGTCACGGAAGGTCGAGTTCGACTTTGTGGTCGCCTGCGGGATATTCCTTTGAGCCGGAACCGTCCGGAAGCGTCACGCGAGCCGTGGCGCCGGCGGGAACGGTGAACTCCCAGATCCACTTCGCGCCTTCGTAACGCCACGCGCTCTTCACGAGGCCGGAGGCGCTGTTGTAACTCGCCTTGATGAAACCGATGCGGCGGTCCGGATTCGGCGCCATGACGAGGCGCTTGTAGCCCGGCGCGGCCGGATCGGTCGCTATGCCGGCGGCGCACTTGTAAATCCACGCGAGCACGGCGCCGTAGGCGTAGTGGTTGAAACTGTTCATGCCGTTCGAGGCGAAACCGACGTCCTTGCGGTAGCTGTTCCAACGCTCCCATATCGTCGTCGCGCCCTGATCGACCGAATACAGCCAGCTCGGATTCCTGTGCTGCAGCAGGAGCGTGTACGCGATGTCGGACATGCCGTTCGCCGAAAGCGTCTCCATCAGGATCGAAGTTCCGAGGAAGCCGGTCTGCAGGCAGTCGCCGTGTTCCTTGATGTTGCGCTTGAGGCCCTCGATCGTTGCGGTTTTCGCGTCGCCTTCGACGAGGCCGAGCATGAGCGCGAACAGGGCCGGCGTCTGCATGGAATCGAACGGCTCGCGGATCGTGCCGTCGGGCTTCGTGAAAAATCCGGCCTTGAGGTGCGCCTTGGCGCGCTCGGCCATGGCGCGGTACCCGGAGGCGTCCTCGCCGATCGCCTCGCCCATTTCGGCCATCATGAGAGCGTCCCACATCCAGTAGCACGCGCCCAGATAATTCCAGTAAAGTTCGGCTTCGGGCTTGGGCTTCAATTTGCCGTCGACTCTCAGGAAAGCGCTGCAACCGCAGCTCTCGAACGCCTCGTAGCTGAGCCAGTCGGCCCACTGGTAATTGCCGCACTCCCCGCGGATCGCCGCGGTCTCGTATTTGGTTTCGTCGACGTGCGCCACGTAGCGCGCCATCGCCGCCCAGTTGTCGCGGATGATTCCGGTTTTCCCGAACTGTTTCCAGATTCTGTACGGCACGATCACGCCGGCGTCGGCCCAGCCGAAGCGCATCGTCTGGTTGCCGTACTGGCCGTTCGGTGCGACGCCGGGATAGCCGCCCTTCGGCCCCTGGCTGTCGCGCATGTCGCGCATCCACTTGTGGAAGAAGCGCGAGGTGTCGGCGTTGAAGGTGCCGGCCTCCGCGAAGACCTGCGTGTCGGCCGTCCAGCCGAGGCGCTCGTTGCGCTGCGGGCAGTCCGTCGGGACGCTG
>JAZUJQ010000074.1:0-3077 GCA_045642845.1 Kiritimatiellia bacterium | reverse complement strand
CTCAACTCCTTGGCTCACAGAACGACATGGCTACATCCGACTTGGATCGAGTTCGCACCCGCAGCGCTGGGCGTAAAGACCGCGCGCCGCCGTGAGAAGCGCGTATTCGTAGATCTTCGCGCTGACGTTGAACTCCATCGCACGGCCGACGCCGGGAACCCGGAGGTAATAACGCCCAGGAGTGGAGAACGCCGAGAAATCCAGCTCGTAAACGTTCGACGCTGAATGGTTCACCTTGCCGTCGGGCTCGTTGCCGTTGTGGACGAAGCGCGCTTTGCCGCGGTGCACGACCGCGCCCGTGCGCGCGTCGACGAGTTCGAACGGAGGCTCTTCTTCGAAACGCAGCGCGAACGGCGCCAAGGCGTTGTAGACGGGACCGTGGGCGCGCTTGTCGGATGCGCCGTTGCGGAACGCCGCGTCGGGCATCGAGCCCATCCAGCAGCCGAGATAGGCGATCTTGGGACCGTCCGGCAGATAACCCACCTGATTGGCCTGGATCGAACGCGTGACGGACTTGTTCGGATCGAACGCGAACATCGCTTCGCGGGCGCCGGCCGTGACGCGTTCCGCGACCGTCACGCTGACCACGTCGCCCGGCTTGAGCGTCTGTCCCAGATCGAGATACACGTCGTGCATCATGAGCGTGCCGTAGGGCCATCCGTCGAGCCAGTAGAAATCGATTTTCGAGCGGCGGCCCATGCGGACCGGCGTCAGAGGCGCGCCGTTGACGGAAATCCTGTAATTGGCGGCGTCGTTGCCCGCCGCCGTGGAAAACCCGTGACCGAACTCGAGCAGAACATGGCCGTCGCCGACCGACGAAACGCGGCGCAGACCGACGATTTTCGCGGCCCAGGCGTCCGCCCCGACCCTGCTGCCGAGGGACGGCTCCGGTTTCCCGCTGAACGACGCGCCGGCGCGGCCGCACGTCGCCGTGATCTGGTTGTTGCCGCTCATGAAACCGTGTGCGATGACGGAATACGTGCAGTTCGGCTTGAGCGGGAACGGAACCGTGAGATCGACGACCGCGCGGATCAGCGGACGCATCGCCGGCTTGGGCGCGCTGAAGCCTTCGGGCAGCGCGAACTCCGGCTTGCAGCTGCCGTCGAACGGATTGTCGACGAACGCCGCGGCCGCGGGGCGCACGTGTTTGGCGTGCGCGTACGCAGGATCGTCGCGGCTCTCGATGCGCCACGACTCGGCCTGGCCGACGGCGAACGTCGTCGCCGCGCCGAGCACGACGCGGACCGTGGTCGGATTCGTCGCGAACGCGCCGCGCACGCCGTACACGGTCATTGCGACCGGTTTCAAATCGAAGGCGGAGAGAGCTGATTTTTTCTCCGCGGCCCCCTGCGCGAAAGCGCCGATGGAACATATCGCGGCCAAAGCCGGCAGAAACAGAATCGTGCTTTTCATTTCAGAACGTGTGGTTGGTTGACGGAAAGCGGACGCGGCGCGGAACGGCGCCGGCGTCAGACGCCGAAACCGGCGTCGCGCAAAAAGGTCTCGTCGATCGGACGCCGGCCTCCGGGCGCGCCCAGAAAGCGTTCGACGTAGCGGCCGATGACATCGGTCTCGAGGTTCACGCCGTCTCCGGGTCCGCGGTCGGAAAGCGAAGTGAGGCGCCAGGTCGTGGGGATCACGTTCACCTCGAACTCGCCCTCCCCGCAGATGGCGCTGACGGTGAGAGACACGCCGTCGAGGGCGACCGAGCCCTTGTAAACGACGTAACGGAAAGCGTCGGCGCCGCACTCGAAGCGCAGACGGAAATCGCGCCCGGCCGGCGACACGGAAACAAGGCGCGCGACGGCGTCCACGTGCCCCTGCACGATGTGGCCGCCGAAGCGGTCGCCCGCCCGCATCGCGCGCTCGAGATTGACGCGTGAGCCCGGCGTCAGCGACGAAAGCGCGGTTCTGGCGAGAGTCTCGTTCAGCACGTCCGCCGAAAATCCGTCGGGCGAAACCGCAGACACGGTGAGGCAGCACCCCTGCACCGCGACGCTTTCCCCGAGCGAAAGCGGATCGCCGTCCGGGAAGCGCACGCGGATCGAAAGCGACGCGCCGCCGCCTTCGACGCGGAAACCGTCGAAAACTCCGGTTCGCTGGACGATTCCCGTGAACATGCGTCACGCGCCCCCGTGTTCCGGCTCTTCCGTCTCGCGCGAACCGAGAACGGCCTCGGCGGCGAAAAACGCGACGAGCCAGACGATCGCCGGCATCTGCAGCGAAAAATCGACGAACGAGTGGAACGTCAGCGCCGTGGCGAACAGCGGCACGCAGACGGAAGAGCCGCATGCGACCGCGACGGAGAACGTGCCGATCAGCCCGATCAGGAAAAGCGCGACGCCGACGACGCCGTACTCCTCGAGAAGCTGCGTCCAGTCGCTGTGCACTTCGTAAAGATGGTACTCGGCGTTGAGTAGACGCGGCCATTTCAGCGTGGCGGGGTCCCCGTCGACCGGTTTCACGCCGTCGGGCGTCGCCGCGAACTGGGCCCAGCGGTGGGTGTGCTGCCCCGGACCGATGCCTATCGCAGGACTCGTCTCCCACGCGCGCAACGCGGCGCCGATGTACTGACCGCGGTCGAATCCGTACCAGAAAGCGTCGTGCAGGCGTTCCTTGAACAGCCCGAAATTTTCGCTATTGTCCCAGGCCTTCCAGATTCCGTGGGCCTTCACGCGGTCCATCATCGGATTGTCCGTGTAGCGCACGGCCAGCGCGCCGCCGACGACGGCGCAGACCATCAGCGCCCCGCAGACGACGCGCACCCACGCCCTGCGGCCGCGCAGACCGAGAATCGGAAACACAGTCGCGAGCGCCAGCGCGAACGAAGCGGTGCCTCCGCGCGAGAGCGTGAGCGCGCACGCGGCGACGGTCAGCGCCGCGCCGAGAACGCCGATCGCGATGCACCGCGGTTTCGCGCCCTTGCGGAACGCGCCGGAAATGAACGCGGACGCGATGATGTAGAAATACGCGGCGGCGTGGTTCGGACAGTAGAACGGCGCGCTGAGACGGCCCTCGTAATGGAAATCGTTCGCGCCCACCCACATGATCATCATGTCGTTGGTCGCGAAATGGTT
>JAZUJQ010000073.1:0-5313 GCA_045642845.1 Kiritimatiellia bacterium | reverse complement strand
GGGACCACGCCTTCGGCCGTCCGCCGAAGTTTTCCATTTCCGTACATTTCAATTCCAGACCATGTCGATTTGGCACTTTTTTTCATCGGACGCTTTTTACAATTGTTTCGTCCGAAACGCGCGCTGGGAATACCTGACGAGCGGTCTGGTCGTCACGCTCGAAGTCGCGCTCTGCGCGGTGCTGCTCGGCGCCTGCCTGGGCTTCATCCTCGCCGTGATCCGCACGACGTACGACAAGCACCGCAGGCTGGTCGTGCTCAACGCCGTCGCAAAGCTCTACATCACGGTCATCCGCGGCACGCCGATGACCGTGCAGCTGCTCATCGCGTACTTCATCATTTTCGCGTCCTGCAACAACAAGACGCTCATTGCGATTCTGGCGTTCGGCATCAACTCGGGCGCCTACGTCGCGGAAATCATCCGCGCCGGCATCACGTCGATCGACGACGGGCAGATGGAAGCCGGCCGCTCGCTGGGCCTCTCCTACGCCCAGACGCTGTGCAAAATCGTCCTTCCCCAGGCCATCCGCAACGTTCTTCCCGCGCTCGGCAACGAATTCATCGTCCTGCTCAAGGACACGTCGATCGCCTCGTTCATCGCGTTGCAGGATCTCAGCAAGGGCGGTGAAATCATCCGCTCGCAGACTTACAATCCGTACATTCCGTTCCTGGCCGTCGCGGTAATTTATCTCATCCTCGTGATGTTCTTCTCGAAACTGCTCACGAAGCTCGAGAAGCACCTCCGGAACACCGGGGCGAAGGAGGTTTAACCATGCCCAACGATCTTTTCCAGTCCAACCGGCCCGTCGTTCCGCTTGGCGCACCGCTCATCGCCGTCGAGAAGCTCCACAAGAAATTCGGCGATCTGCACGTCCTGCGCGGCGTGAACACCGTAATCAAAAAAGGCGAAGTGGTCGTCGTGATCGGTCCGTCGGGCGGCGGCAAATCGACTTTCCTGCGCTGCCTCAACCTGCTCGAAACCCCGACGTCCGGGCGCATCTGGTTCGGCGGGGAGGAAATCGTTTCCGGCGGATCGTTGCAGAGGAACGGGACCGATCTCCGCCTCGGCCACCGTGCGCGAGAAGCGAACCGCAACCGCTATCGTTCCGACATGGGCATGGTGTTCCAGCGCTTCAATCTGTTCCCGCACATGACGGTGCTGGAAAACATAACGATGGCGCCGAAACTCATCCGCGGCGTTTCCAACGAAGCCGCCGTCGGCAAGGCCATGGAACTTCTGGAACGCGTCGGCCTGCCCGACAAAGCCAAATCCTATCCGCTCCAGCTTTCCGGCGGCCAGATGCAGCGCGTGGCCATCGTCCGCGCGCTCGCGATGGAGCCGCGCGTGATGCTCTTCGACGAACCCACATCGGCGCTCGACCCCGAAATGGTCGGCGAGGTGCTCAACGTGATGAAGGAACTCGCCGCGAACCACATGACGATGGTCTGCGTCACGCACGAAATGAATTTCGCCCGCGAAGTCGCCGACCGCATCCTGTTTCTCGAAGGCGGCAACATTCTTGAAGAAGGCACGCCGGCCGAACTCTTCGGCAATCCGAAGCAGGAACGCACGCGCGACTTCCTCGGCAAGGTCAAGCAGAAGTGACGCCCCGGCGCACGGGCGCTCTTCCTGACGGCGGAACGCACCGGCACGCCGCACGGTTCCGGGACGTTCCGCGGCGCGCTGAAATCGGCAGAATCACGCAACGATGAACGACGAACCGAGCGAGATGGTTTTCACCGTTGCGGCGGAGTACGCCGGAACGCGCACCGACGCGTTTCTCGCGGCCGCGTCGGGTCTCTCCCGTTCGCGCGTGCAGTCGCTGCTCGAGGAAGGCCGCGTGACGCGCCCGGACGGTTCCGTTCCGGACGCCAAACGCAAGGTCGCGGCGGGCGACGTCTTCGCGCTCCGCGACAAACCGCCCGAACCGGTCGAGACTCTTCCGCAGGACATTCCTCTGGACATAGTTTTCGAAGACGACGCGATCCTCGTCGTGAACAAACCCGCAGGCCTCGTCGTCCATCCCGCCGCAGGCCATCCCGACGGCACGCTGGTCAACGCCGTTCTCCACCACTGCCCCGGCGTGCTTTCCGTCGGAGGGGAACAACGCCCCGGCATAGTGCACCGTCTCGACCGCGACACATCCGGTCTCATCGTGATCGCGAAAACCGACGGCGCGCTCAACGCGCTCGCGGCGGCGTTCCAGGCTGGCGAAGTCCGCAAAACGTATTCAGCGCTCGTGTGCGGAACGCCGTCTGCGCCGGGGGGGCACGTCGAAGGCCTCATCGGACGTTCGCCGCGCGACCGCAAAAAGATGGCCGTCGTAGAAAAGAACGGCAAATTCGCCTCGACCGACTGGCAAACCGCCGAAACGTTCGGCGCCGTCGCCGCGCTGCTCGACGTGCGCATCCACACCGGCCGCACTCACCAGATCCGCGTTCACATGGCGTCGCTCGGACACCCGGTGGCGGGAGACGCGGATTACGGCTCGCCTAAACGCGACGCCGAAATCATGCGCGCGTCCGGCGACGAAACGGTCCGGCGGCCGCCGCGCCAGATGCTGCACGCAAGGCACCTCGAACTCGCCCACCCCGTCACCGGGGAACCCGTCGCTTTCGACGCTCCGCTTCCTCCGGATTTCGCGACGCTGGTGGAAAATCTGCGCGCCGGACGGAGCCGCGGACGCGCCTGAAAAACGACCAGGCAAAATAACGGGTTGAAACGAAGCGGTCGTTTTGCTAGATTCTGCGCCGTTCCACACATGGCGTGATAGCCAAGCGGCTAGGCAGAGGACTGCAAATCCTTCTAGAGCGGTTCGACTCCGCTTCACGCCTCCATCTTCGCGCCTTCGGCCCTTTGCGGTTCTGAAGGCGTTTTTTATCGACTCGGACCATTGACATGAAAGCCCGTTCGTTCATCGATTCCTGCATTCTTCACGCCAAAGCGGGCGACGGAGGCAAGGGCTCCGCGTCGTTGCGACGCGAAAAGTTCGTGCCGCGCGGCGGTCCGGACGGCGGCGACGGCGGACGCGGCGGCAGCGTGTATCTCGTCGGCGACGAAGACACGGACTCCCTCATCTCCGTCTACTACGACCCCGAACGCAAAGCCGGCGACGGCGGCATCGGAAAGGGCCGCTTCCGTCACGGCGCCAACGGCGCGGACGTGCGCGTTCCGGTGCCTCTGGGCACGCTCGTCAAGGATGAAGAAACCGGCCGTGAATTCGGAGAAGTGATGAAACACGGCGAAGAGCTGCTCGTCGCGAAAGGCGGCAAGGGCGGCCTCGGCAACGTCCATTTCAAGTCGTCGGTCCACCGCACGCCCACCGAATTCACTCCAGGCAAACCGGGTGAAGAAGTGCGGCTGCGCCTCGACCTCAAGCTTCTGGCGGACGTCGGCCTCGTCGGATTCCCCAGCGCCGGAAAATCTTCGGTCCTGCGCGAAATCTCCGCGGCGCGTCCGAAGGTGGCGGCCTACCATTTCACGACGCTGCGCCCGATAATCGGAACCGTCGTTCTTCCCGAAAAATTCGCGAGCTTCCGCGTGGCGGACATCCCGGGCATCGTCGAAGGCGCGCACGAAGGCGTCGGCCTCGGCGATGAATTCATGCGCCACATCGAACGCTCGAAAGTGCTCGCGTTCGTGTTCGACATGGGCGGCGAGGAAGGCCGCGATCCGGTGGAGGATTACCGCATGCTCGAGCGCGAACTCGAAGCGCGCGACCCGGCGCTGCTCGAGCGCGAGCGCGTGATCGTCGCTTCCAAAATGGATCTGCCCGCGGCCGGAGAAAACCTCAAAGAATTCAAAAGGGCGACGAAAACACGTCCGATCGAAACGTCGGCCGTCGAAAAAAAGGGTTTCGACAAACTCGTCAAAAAGCTCACGGAACTCGTTAAACCCGTCCCGCGGGTCCGCGCAGGCGACGAAGCGGACGACGGCTCGGCCGGGCTTCCGTCGTTCATCAAACTCCGATGAGAACCGAAATTCCCGAAAACGCGGTCAAAACACGGTACCGCGTTCCGTACGCCGACACCGACATGATGGGCGTCGTCTACTACGCGAACTATCTCGAGTATTTCGAGCGCTGCCGCAACGAGTTGATGCGCGCGCTCGGTCTGGCGTACGCGGACATGGAAAACGGCGGACTCATGCTGCCGGTCGTCGAAGCGCACGTCAACTACCGTTCGTCGGCCCGCTACGACGACGACCTCGACATCTACGGATGGGTCGAAGAAGCGCGCGGGATCCGCGCGAAAGTGCGGTGCGTCGTGATGCGCGGCGACGAAGTCCTCGCCGACGGATACACGGTGCACGCCTGCATAGACTCCGCCACGCGCCGTCCCGCGCGTCTGCCTCCGGAATTGCTGGGTCATTGACGCCGCGCTTCCGGCGGAGGCGCGGCCCGGCCGCGTTTGTTATACTTCCCCGCATGAAAACGTTTCTCGCCGCGCTCGCTCTTTCCGCATCGTTTTCCGCACGCGGAGATCTCGTCGTCTACCCCGAATACCCCGATCGGATACAGCGCGACTTCGCCTACGAAGTCACCGTTTCGCAGGGCGGGCGCGGCGAACGCATTCCGGTTTACAACCACTGCGAATCGTCGATCCTGAACGGCCGCACGCGCGGCGGCGACGTCAACCGCCGCTTCTGCGAATTCGCGTTCTCCGGCGAACCGGTGCGCGTGGACATCCGCGTATCCGAAGACGTGCGCCGCTACAAGGTGTTTCCGGCGAGACTGGGACTGCGCAGCGGATTCAAGGACGGCGTCATAAGCGTCCTGCTCGAGAAACCGGCTTATTTCGGCATCCAGCTCAACGACTACGACAAAACGATTCTGAGCGTGTTCGCCGATGCGCCCGAAAATCCGGACGACGTTCCGGACGGTGCGCGCGAGGACCTGCTGCTGGTGGACCGCTGGCTTGACGCCCCCGGTGCGGACGGCGTCATCGAAACCAGCGACGGGATCAGGGAAATCTACATCGCACCAGGCGCGGTGCTCAACGCACGCCTGAAAATCCGCGGCAAGGGAACGAGGGTGCACGGACGCGGCATGGTGCTCGATCCGATGAGCGACATCTTCCGCTACGACCAGACGCGGAACACCGCGCGCGGCGTGATTTCGGTCGGCGCGGACGGCGTCGTTCTGGAAGGGTTCAAAATCGTCGACGCCCGCACGTTCTGCTTCTGCAGCCATCGGAACGACATCGCGTTCCGCGACCTCAAAGCCATGGCGTCGATGATGTGCTCGGACGGCTTCACTATCGGCGGCCGCGGCTTCCGCGCCGAAAACTGCTGGCTCTACGTCGGCGACAACGC
>JAZUJQ010000072.1:0-6371 GCA_045642845.1 Kiritimatiellia bacterium | reverse complement strand
GGTATGTTTCGGGGTCAAAGAGTTCCCTTGGAACTTGGAATGCCGGTTTCGCGCGGCTCGAATTCGACCGCCGCGCGCAGCGAATGCGCGAACGCCTTGAACAGCGCCTCGGCCGCGTGATGCGGCTCGTTGCCGTCCGTGTGGCGCAGATGGATGTTGGCGCGGGAATTCACGGCGAGCGCGCGGAAGAACTCTTCGAGCAGACGCACGTCGAAATCGCGGCACATCGTCGCGGTGCATGAAAGCGAGAACGAGAGGAACGGACGCCCGCCGAGGTCGAGCGCGCACTGGCCGAGACACTCGTCCATCGGCAGCAGGAAAAAGCCGTAGCGGCGGATGCCGCGGCGTTCGCCGAGCGCGCTGTCGAGCGCGGTGCCCAGCGCAAGACCGACGTCCTCCACGCTGTGGTGGTAATCCACGCGCACGTCGCCGCGGCACGTCACTTCGAGATCGAGCAGCGAGTGCTTGGCGAGCAGCTCGAGCATGTGATCGAAAAAGCCGATGCCGGTGTCGATCTTCGATTCGCCGGTGCCGTGGAGATTCACTTTGACGCAGATCTCCGTTTCGCGCGTTTTGCGCGAAACGGATGCGGTGCGGCCGGATTTTTTCACGGACGGCGCCGTTTTTTTCCGTGACGGGGCCATGGCTTACGCTTTGTTGCGCAGACTGATGCGCATCACCGAGAGGCATGCGATCATAAGAACGATCGAAATCGGAAGCGCCACCTGCCATTTGACGACGAACGCGGCGATCACGTAGCTCACGCAGGAAACGACGGCGACGAGAACCGCGTACGGAAGCTGCGTGTTGACGTGGTCGATGTGGTTGCAACGGGCGCCGGCCGACGCCATGATGGTGGTGTCGGAGATCGGCGAGGAGTGGTCGCCGCAGACGGCGCCGGCCATGCAGGCGGAGACGGCGATGATGGTCATGTCGCTGCCCGGGATGGCGGCCAGCACGATCGGGATGAGGATGCCGAAGGTGCCCCAGGAAGTGCCGGACGCGAAGGCGAGGACGCAGGCGATGACGAAGATGATGGCGGGGAGGAACATCTTGAGGCCGGCGGCGGGCCCGTTGATGAGGTCGGAGATGAAGACCTTGGCGCCGAGGGAATCGGTCATGCCCTTGAGCGTCCAGGCGCAGCAGAGGATCATGATGGCGGGAACCATGGCCTTGAATCCCTCGGGGAAGGAATCCATGCAGTTCTTGAAAGAGATGACGCCGCGGCAGAGATAGAAGACGACCGCGAAAACGATGGCGACGATGGAGCCGAGCACGAGGCCGACGGAGGCGTCCGCGTTGGAAAACGCGCCGGCATGGTATTCGACCGTGCCGTCTTCCAGGACGGATTTGTAATCGACGATGTGCTCGAAGCCTTCGGCACGGGGATCGAAGAACCCGCCGGAGTAGATCATGCCGATGACGCAGGCGACGATGAGGACGACCACGGGGATGACGAGGTCGATGACGCGGCCTTTTTCGTTTTGGGAGAGCGCGTCGACGGCCTTGTCGAGGGCGGAGGAATCATTGCCCGCGAGGGCGGCGTCCTCATGCTTCTTCATCGGACCGAAATCGAACTTCGTGATCGCCAGGAAGAACATCATGACGATGGTGAGAAGCGCGTAGAAGTTGTAAGGGATGGCGTTGATGAAAAGCGAGAATCCGCTTTCCGCGCCCGCACCGGCGGCGAAACCGGCGACGGCGGCGGCCCATGACGAAATCGGGGCGATGATGCAGATCGGCGCGGCGGTGGCGTCGATGAGATACGCGAGCTTGGCGCTGGAAACCTTCTTGGCCTTGGTGACGGGATGCATCACGGAGCCGACGGTGAGGCAGTTGAAGTAGTCGTCCACGAAGATGAGCATGCCGAGGATGATCGTGGCGAGCTGCGCGCCGACGCGGCTATTGATGTGAGCCTGCGCCCAGCGGCCGAAGGCGCCGGAGGCGCCGGTCTTGTTCATCATGGCGACGAGAGCGCCGAGAAGAACGAGGAAGATGAGAATGCCGATGTTGTAGGCGTCGGCCACCTGGCCGATGAAGCCGTCCTTCATCACGTGGACGATCGTTCCCTCGAACGAGAATTTGGAATAGATGAGGCCGCCGGCGAGAATGCCGAGAAAGAGCGACGAATAGACTTCCTTCGTGATGAGGGCCAGAACGATCGCGAGGATCGGCGGAAAGACCGCCCAGAACGTGCCGAACGCCGGGATGCCCTTTTCCGAATCGGAGCGGATGGTCTCGAGCGCCTTCTTTTCGTTGGCCTTGAAGTCCTTGTCGTTCTGGACGTTGTCGGCGTAGTTGTCGACGTATTCCTTGGCGACGTCGTAATCGGAGAGGTCGACGGCCTCCTCCGCGGCGGCTTCGGCGACCTGAACGGAGGCTTCCTCGACGGCGGCGGGCGCCGTTTCAAGCGCGGGTTGAGAGCCGATCGATCCGGTGATCGTCGTATCGTCCGCGAGCGCGAACGCGCCCGCGAACGCGAGCGAACAGAGACACAGCAGTCTTTTCATGTTTGTTGTTCGTGGTGTATGTGCGCCGAACCGAACGACGCGCGGCGGAAGCCGTCGCCGGGTTTCGGTGATTCGCCGCCATTCTAGATTCACCGTGGGAAAATAGCAAGCACGGCGCGCGGCGGACGGCGGAAAACGCGTTTTTCATTTTCCGTTCGAATTGGTAGAATCAGCGACCCATGCAAAGCACTGCCTTCGACAACGAGAAATACATTTCTCTTCAGAGCGCGGCGATCCGTGACCGCGCCAAACGGTTCGGCAACAAACTCTACCTCGAGATCGGCGGAAAACTTCTCAAGGATCTGCATGCGGCGCGCATTCTGCCCGGTTTCGAACCGGACGTGAAACTGCGCATGCTCCAATCGCTCGGCGACCAGATCGAGTTCATCGTCTGCGCGCGGGCGGCGGACATAGAAGAGCGGAGGTTCCGCGCCGACTTCGGCACGACGTACGATGTCGAAGTGCGCCGCCTGATCGACGACGTCCGCGCGAGCGGGCTCAAGGTCGAGCACGTGGTCATCACGCGTTTCGCGCCGTCGATGACGACCGCTCAGAATTTCGCCGACGGGCTCCGTCGCGACGGACTGGACGTGACGTTCCATTCCGAACTGCCCGGCTATCCGAACTCCGTCGACTCGATTCTCTCGGACGAGGGCTTCGGCCGCAATCCCATCGTGGAAACGACCGCGCCGATCGTCGGCGTCATCGCTCCGGGGCCGTCGAGCGGCAAGCTCGCCACGTGCCTCAACCAGGTTTTCAACGAAAACCGCCGCGGCGTGTCCGCCGGATACGCGAAGTTCGAGACGTTCCCGGTGTGGAACCTACCTCTCGCGCATCCGGACAACATCGCCTACGAAGCCGCCACCGCCGACATCGGCGACTCGAACCAGATCGATTCGTTCCACCTGGAGGCGTGCGGCGAAACGGCGGTGAACTACAACCGCGACCTGGCGGCGTTTCCCATCCTGCGCGAACTTCTCAAGCGCATGATGCCGGCCGACAAGGTCTACCGGTCCCCCACCGAAATGGGCGTGAACATGATCGGGTTCGCGATCGCGGACGACGAAGCGGTCCGCAAGGCCTGCTTCCAGGAAATCATACGCCGCCACCTCAAGGCCGAAACCGGCTTCGCCATGGGCCGCGACACCGCTGACACGGTGAGGCGCCTGCGCCTGATAATGGCGCGCAACGGCCTGCGGGACGAGGATCGCGCCGTCGTCATCCCCGCGCGCGAAGCGGCGGGCGCCGGCGCCGCGGCCGGCAAAGGGTTCGAAGGCATCTGCTGCGCGACCGCACTGCAGCTGCACGACGGCACGATCGTCACCGGCAAAAACTCCCCTCTCCTGCGCTCTCCCGCCGCCGCGATTCTCAACGCGCTCAAAAAGCTCGCCGGAATCCCGGACCGCATCAAACTACTGCCGAAGTCGGTCATTTCGTCGGTTTCCGACATGAAGAAAAACCTGCTCGGCAAAAAGAAGACTTCCTGCAACCTCAACGTCGAGGAGCTCTTCATCGCGCTTGCGATTTCGGCGACGTCGAACACCGTCGCGCAGGATGCGCTCGACTGCACGCCCAAACTGTTCGGATGCGAAGTGCACATGACGCACATCTCCTCGCCGTCCGACGCCGCGGGTCTGCGCCGCATCGGACTGCGCGTGACGAGCGATCCGCTTTTCCCGACGAAAGAACTTTCCGCGAGGATGTGACGCGTCGATGAACTTCGTGCACCCGGCGATTCTGCTCTTCCTGTGGCTGATTCCGGCCGCGGCCTGGCTCGCCGCGTTCCGGGACCGCCGCCGTGCGAAACGCGTCGCCATGCTCGTCGGAGAAGCGCAGGCGAACGCCGCCCGGCGTCCCGCCAGAGCCGCCGCGCAGCGGGCCTGCCTGTACACCGGGCTGGCCCTCGCCGTCGTCGCGACGGCGCGTCCGACGTGGGGCGAACGCGAAGTCCAGAGCGTTTCATCCGCCCGCAACGTGCTGATAGCGCTGGACGTCTCGCGCTCGATGCTCGCCGAAGACGTCCGCCCGAACCGTCTCGACCGGGCCAAGGCGGATCTGATCGATCTCGTGTCGGATCTGCAGGGCGACCTCGCCGGACTGCTCGTCTTCCGCAATTCCTCGACGATGCTCTGCCCGTTCACCACCGACACGTCTTTCCTGCTGCATGCGCTCGAAGGCGTGTCCATCGATTCCGCCAAACGCGGAGAAACCGATCTCGGCCGCGCGCTCGAGGATTCGCTCGCCGCGTTCGAAAAACTCGGCGGAGAACACAATGCCATCATACTGCTGTCTGACGGCGAAGATCTTTCCGGCAAAGCCGTGGAGACCGCGCGCAAATGCGCGGAGGCCGGCATCCCGGTGTTCTGCGTCGGAGTCGGCGGTGTCAAGGGGGCGGACGTCCCGTCCGACGAAACCGGCAAGCCGCTCGTCTACAAAGGCGAGACCGTGGTTTCCAGACTGGACAACAAAACGCTCTCCGAAATAGCGTCCGTATCCGGAGGCGCGTACATACCGCTGGCGAGCACGGCCTCCGGGGCCAACACGCTCGGATCGATCTACCGCAAGCACGTGCGTACGGCGGTGGAACGCGAAAAACTCATGACATCCGAAATGCGCCGCATCGAGCGCTACCGCGTGTTTCTCTTCCCGGCGTTCGCGCTGCTCGTCGCGGCCGCATGCCTTTCCAACGGACGTCCGCACCGCCGCAAAACCGAAACGAAACGTTTGAAGCCATGAAAAGAACCGTCATCGCCGTCGTTGCGGCCGCATTCGCCGCGGGTTGCGCACATTGTCCTATGTGCGGCGCTTCGTGGGACGCCGCCAGGCGCGAAAGAGAAGCCGCGCTCGCCGCTTCGGCGGAAAGCACCGAAATCAGAGGCTCGGTGACGATTCTCGAACGCACGCCGATTCTGCCGACGTACCGCATCGTCGTCAGCGCTTCGCGTTCGTTCAATTCCGAGGTGCTGGCCGAAACCGAAATTTCGAAAATCGACGGTGTTCCGGTTCCGTTCAAGCTCGAGCTTCCGGAGGTCTGGAAAGTTTACAGCGACGCCGTGGTTCTGTCGGCCCGCCTGATCGCCGATGAAACCGTGCTTTTCGAAACGGATGTCTGGACGTCGGTCCTGCCGGAGCGCAGCGTCTACAATCTGACTCTGGTCCGCAAAAAATAGTTCCGGAACGGAACGCGCGGGAAACGAGGCGGTTGCGGTTTGGCCGCCGCGCTTTCCGGACGGTGCGATTTAAACGGCATGAAGCGGCGAATGCGAATCAGCGGCACGCGTCAGGCGTTCGCGCGGCCGATGCGTTCGCACAGCGCGTCGAAGCACGAATCCGGCACCGCTAGCGAGCCGTAGGCCGTGCCGAGGCTCACGCCGGGGTGGTTCGCCCCGTGATAATCGGAGCCGCCGGTGATCACAAGCCCGAATTCGCGCGCCAGTTCGGAGTATTCGCGGAAAATTCCGGGCAGATGTCCGGGATAATGAACTTCGATGCCTCCGAGCCCGGCTTCGGCGAGACGTTTGACGAATTTGCGCAGACGCGAACGGTTGAACTTCGTCTGCATGGGATGGGCCAGCGACACGACGCCGCCGGCCGCGCGCACAAGTTCGATGCACGTTTCGGGCGAAAGGCGGAACCGTTCCGTGTACGCGATGCCGCCGTGAGCCAGAAACCTGTTGAACGCATCGTTGCGGTCGCGCGCGAATCCTTTTTTCACCAGCGCGCGGGCTATGTGGGGACGCGCTATGACCGCCGCGCCCTCGGCCTCGGCGAGCACTTCCTCCATCGTCACCGGAAAACCGCAGGCCGCCAGTTTTTCGAGAATCACGGCGTTGCGCTCCGCTCTGCCCTCGCGCACGCGCC
>JAZUJQ010000071.1:0-2317 GCA_045642845.1 Kiritimatiellia bacterium | reverse complement strand
GCGTTGTTGCGGACGAAACATTTATCCTTGTCTGTGAATACGGCTGTAATGGCGCCGAGCCGGAAATCGTTCTGTATAAACGCAGATAAGCGCTTATTGGGTGCTGATAAATCAAAATTTGTCGATACCTGATGGTGTACTCTTCAAATCTTTTTGTTGTTTCTGACAAATATATTTTGAGATTTTATAAGACTAATTTTCTACATCTAACTGGAGTAAAAACTAATTTAAGCGCTGAAGAGTTTTTTAATAGATGTTTTAATGAGTCTATCGTGGAAGACGATTTTGATTGTGATTCATCAAAAGAAATTTATTGAATTGTTTTGTTCAGCCGCGACCTGAAATGGGGGTCTCTTGTTTCAAGTGACCCAAATGGAAGGCGGGGTCATTGTACCCTGAAAAAATCGCTCCGACAAAACTCAACCCCAAACAAAACCACTGAACAAATGAATGACTTCAACGACATTCACTCAAGGTATTTTGCGCTCACGCAAATCGAATTTCTACGCAACATGACGGCGCTGGGCGACCGTGCGTTTCCCGGCAAAGAGTATTTCGAGGTTCTGGCGAAATTCGTCGAAACCACCGAAATCGGCTGCCGCATCTGCGCGGAATCGTTCCATGCCGACGGACGGGACTGCCGCGGGCGTGTCATACGCAAAAAGAAAGCCGCGTCCGAGCCCCGGCGGGATATTCCGGACGAATTTCTGTTCGACCTCGACGACGAATTCCGATCTTACGAAAAATCGAGCGACGAAAGCCCTTTCGGCCGCGGACTGTCGGACGGGCTTTCGGCGGTCTGGAACCGTACGAACGGGTTCGAAGCGCTCCGCCGCAACATTCTCGCGTTCCTCGACCAGAAGGCTTCCGAGTTCGCGGCGCAGAGCGCGGATGATCCGATTTACGGGCGTTTCCACGAACTGAACGAGTTTCTGCATTTGACGCAGCTGGAGTCGAGGATTCTGGCCATCAGTTATCTGAACGACAGAGGGCAGTCTCCTTGGGAGCCGCCGCAGATGCGGAGCAATTCAAGCGAATATTTCGTCATCAACTCTCTCGCGGTGATTTTCGGAGATTCCGCGGGCGCGGACGACCGGGAACGGTTTGCGAACATCTCGAAGTCGCTCGGTCCCGAAGGAATCCTCTCGACGAGCAGGGCAGTGGATTCGTGGAATCTGTATCTTCGCGCCACTCTGGGGTATTACATCGACGGGATGTACCGGTGCTCCGTGAGCGGGCTGTTTTACAGTCCGTACGCCGGGGAGAAGCTCCCTTGGGATTATTTTCCCGTCGAGTTGCGTGAAAAAGGCGAGGCCATGGCCTCGATAATCCGCGCGAATCGCGGTAAATCCGTGCGCAATTTTCTTTTTTACGGCGTTCCGGGCGCCGGCAAGACGACGTTCGCCGCCGCTTTGGCGGAACGTGTCGGAATGGAGGCGGCGATGATCGCCGTTTCGGCCGAAGCGGATTCCGGAAAATACCAGGATCACGAACAGAACCCCGCGGTCTTCCGTCTCGGGTCCATCAACGTGACCGAACGCTCGTGCCGTACCGACAAAACCCTGCTCGTCATCGACGAAGCCGACGGACTGTTCGACGAGCTTGACGCCAGTCGCCTCAACGCCGCATTCGACAACGGGCGCGGCATCCGCATCTGGATATGCAATTCGCTGCCGTACGGAATCATGAACGGAGCGAATCTGCGCCGTTTCGACATGTCCGTCGCGTTCCGTCCGCTCGACGAAACCCAGCGCCTGAGCGTGTGGCGCAACACGGTCCGGAAGGAGGGCCTTGAAAACGTTCTCAAGGATGACGTTCTTTCCAAACTGGCCAAGGAGTACGCTCTGGGTCCCGGTTACATCGCCCGCGACATCGGGAACTTCCGTTCCGTTCTCGAGCATGAAGGTCCGTCCGCGGCGACGCCGGCGTTTCTGCGCGGTCTGCTCGACAACCATCTGGAACTGATGGGCCGGTCCGCTCCGGAAAAGACGGCTCGCACCGTGTCCGGCGGCTACATTCTCGACGGGCTTCCCATCAAGGGCGACGTCTCCCCGGACGATGTCGTGTGGGCCGTGCGCAGGCATTATGAACTGCAGGACGGAAAGGGCGATGAGTCTCCGGACGCGCCACGCCTGAACGTGCTGCTTTCGGGACCGCCCGGATGCGGCAAAACCGAGTTCGCGCGCTGGATCTGCGAGCAGGTCGGCCGCCGGATCCGCGTTCTCCGCGCGTCCGAAATTTTAGACAAATACGTCGGCGAAACCGAGAAGAACATCCCCGGAGCGGTCGGAAACGCCCGCGCGCCCGGGGAGATGCT
>JAZUJQ010000070.1:0-2269 GCA_045642845.1 Kiritimatiellia bacterium | reverse complement strand
CGCTTGGCCTCCGACTTGTCGCAAGCGCGGCGCAAAGCACCGCCACCGGCATGGAAGCGCCGCACCGGCGCGCGAGAAGAACGCAGAAAAACAGACCGATGAAAACGGAAAGAAACTGACAGACGTTCCACGCCGCCGCGTCGGACATGAACGAATGCAGAACCGAATACGGCAGCGCGAACGGCGCGTAGTACGGATCCGGACGGGCCGGGCAGGCGTCGTCGGACGTGTTGAACTCGTAAAGATTCCTGAACCACGGCAGACGGCCGCGCAGGAACGAATCGAACAAATCGAAGTGATACAGCAGCTGCAGATGATCGCCTTGGACCAATTCGGCCGGCTCCGCTCCGCCGTAGGACGAAAAACCGATTCCGTCCGCCGCCCGGCGCGGGAGCGGCGAAAGAAAAACAAGCGAGAGCGCGATCGCCGCGACGAGCGACGCGAGCACGGATTTCCGCAAAATTTCCATGTCGAAGATGCTAGCAAAATTCCGCATGTTTCACATACGCCGGAACGGCCGCGCGCGGGTTGCCGGTACGGCGTGTCGAAAAACTCCGACGGCCGGCAAACAGGCTCCGCTACCGCAGCGCCGTGCTTCGCGGCGTTCAGCCGCAGACTTTCGGCGGGATTGAAATCAGGTAGCGCGGTCGAGTGCAATCGATCGCGGTCGAGTGATTCCGTATCTCTGTTCTTTTCAAAATCCCGTGCGCGTCGAATCAATGATGCGCAGCGCGGATCATTCGACGGAGCGGTAGCGGGAGCGTCACGGATCGGAGTTTCTTTCAAACGGAGCAATGACGCGTTTCGCAAGTGCGCCGGTTTGAAAACTACGAAGGCCGAATCGGCTGCGCAAGATCCGGCGGCGGGAGGTTCAGTTTCCGCGCGGTTTGGGGATCGTGTATGCGAAAGCGCTGTTGGCGAGCGCCATGAGCGATGCGAAGGCGAACAGCACGCCGGGACCGAACCTGTCGAAAATCCAACCGCCGAGAATCGCGTAGAACACGGTCACGATGTGGTTGGCCGAGATGCCGGTCGAAAGCGTCGCGGTGAGTTCCTCCTGGGAGTCGGACAGCGTGCGCGCGTAAAGATTCGTCGCGATGGAGGCGTTCGACACCACGGCGTCGATGACGTAGTTCACGCACACGACGACAAGGGCGACGTTCTCCGGGAAAACGTCTTTCGCGAACCCGTAAAGCAGACACACGAAAAACAGGATGATCGTGTCCCAGATCATCACGTTGCGGTAGCCCCAGCGGTCCGTGATGCGGCCGATGAGGCGCCCGCCCCAGACCGCGGTGATGAACGCGCTGACGCCGAACAGCAGCGCGACGTCCTTCGTTTCCATCCCGTAATGCTTGATGAGCACGAACGGCGCGAACGTGAAAAAGACCTGTTTGCGCGCGCCGTAGAAAAGTTCGAGCGCGTAGAACTTGGTGTATTTCCGGTGGAAATAGAAACTCGGACGGGAGTGTTTCTGCAGGCCCGGCTCTTTCACGGAACCGGCGCAGAGCAGGCTCGCGCCGAGCATCGCGACGACGATGCACCAGACGATGTCGTAAAGAACGCGCGCGTTCCGCACGTCCAGCAGGCGCGTGCCGACGTAGAAAATCGCGGCGACGGCGAGACTTCCGGCCACGGTTCCGGTGTTGATGGCGCTCGTCACGATGCCGAGGGCTTCCCCGCTCTTTCCGTCCTTCGCTATGCTCAGCGAAAGCGACTGGCGCACGGGCATCACGAGATGCTCGCCGAGCGCCCAGACCGCGATGAATATCATCACGCCCATCCACGACGCCGGCACCAGCATCAAGCCGGCGGCAAGGAGCGAAATCAACGTGCCGAGGCGCAGAATCTTCCAATCGGACATCCTGTGCAGCAGCGCGAGGATGGCGATGAGCAGCACGCCGGGCGTTTCGCGCAGAAACTCGAGCGTGCCGCGCTCGACGCCGCCGATCTCGTAAAAATCGACGAGGAAGTTGTTGAAACACGCCTGGAAGCAGCCGATGCCGGTGCCCCACACGAGGATGCTCGCGAAAAACGCCGCCGCGCCCGAATCGGGCTTGCAGACGGACGAGAACGAAAACAGTTTCATCCGATCACCGCTCCATGTCCGGGATGCGACGTCCGTATTCCGCTCCGGACGGGGAACTCCGGACTCCGGTCTTTATTTCACCTCGGCTCCGTCGACGAAAACGGCGGACGGCGCGAGCGCGGCGTCGCAGACGACGAAGTCCGCGAACTTTCCGGGGGCGGTCGAACCGATTTCGCCGAC
>JAZUJQ010000069.1:0-2167 GCA_045642845.1 Kiritimatiellia bacterium | reverse complement strand
ATTTAATTTGTCTTCCTAAGACCGCTTGGCCTCCGACTTAGTTCCTCCTCGGCAAAGGCTACACCGTATACGGTCTCCATCCGCGCCGCTCGACCCCGACCGTCTGGCGTCTCGAATATCTCGGCGTGCTCGACAAGGTCAAGCTCATAGACGGCGATCTCACCGACATGGCCTCCATCGTCCGCGCGCTCCTCGAAAGCAAACCGGACGAGGTCTACAATCTCGGCGCGCAGAGTTTCGTCTACACTTCGTGGGCGCAGCCGATTCTCACGGCCAACGCCACCGGTCAGGGCGCGCTCAACATTCTCGAGGCGATCCGCCAGGTGTGCCCGAAGTCGAAGTTCTACCAGGCGTCGACGTCCGAAATGTTCGGCGGCATGCCGGAAAATCCGGTTCAGTCGGAAACGACTCCGTTCCATCCGCGCAGTCCCTACGGCGTGGCGAAGCTCTTCGCCCACTGGAGCACGATAAACTACCGCGAAAGTTTCGGCATTTTCGGGTGCTGCGGCATTCTTTTCAACCACGAGGCCCCGCTCCGCGGCATAGAGTTCGTGACGCGCAAGGGGACGGGCGCCGTCGCGCGCATCAAGCTCGGCGGGCAGAAGGAGCTCGCGCTCGGCAACATCGACGCGAAGCGCGACTGGGGTTTCGCCGGCGATTACGTCGAAGCCATGTGGGCCATGCTGCAGCGGGACGAGCCCGACACGTACGTCGTCGCCACCGGCCGCACGACCACGGTGCGCGACATGTGCCGCATCGCGTTCGAGCACGTCGGCCTCGACTACGAGAAGTACGTCCGCATCGATCCGAAGTTCTACCGCCCGGCGGAGGTCGAGGTTCTGCTCGGCGATCCGTCGAAAGCCAAGGCCAAGCTCGGCTGGTCGCCCAAAACGTCTCTCGAAGAACTCATCACGATGATGGTCGACGCCGACCTTGAGCGCGTGAAATTCGAGCTGAAGTAAGATGGACGGAGAGGACAAGGCCCCGTCCGGAACCGGCGCGGCGGGCGCGGAAGCGGCCCCTGCGGGTCGCCACGGGACTGTTCCCGAAGGCGAAACGCTCGAACGCCGCCGCCGTTCGCGTCACCACCATCGCCATTCGCACCGGCACGGAGGTTTCTCCATCGAGTCGGACGAACGGGTGCACAAGCTTGAAGATCTCTCGGCCATCGTTTTCATAGTGCCGGCGTTTCTGCTCGTGGCGGGGTTCCTGCTTTGGTTCATGAGCAGCCGTCCGCAGGATCCGTCGATGCGCCCGGAGTCGTTGCTGTCGCTGTCTTTCATCATGATGTGCACGGGAGGCGGACTTCTGTCGATCGCGCTCGTCGTCAGCTGGATACGCAGCGCCGTCAAGGCGTTCAAGGACAGCCGCGAGATGCTGCATGCACGGTCTTCGGACGATGACGATTCCGGTTCCGGATCTTCGGACGGACATCATCATCACGTGCATCATCACCATCACCACCACCATCATCACCACCATTCGCCGGAATGATGTACGCGGCGCTGCTTTCAGCCGAACGCACGCTGTTCGTGCGTCCCGACGCGCCGAATCTCCCGGCGCGCAAGCTCCGTGAAATTCTGCCGGCGCTGCTGGGCGGCAAAATCCCGTTTCCGGTGGAAGACTGCGAGTTCCGCTTCGTCCGCGACGCGGCCGGCGTGGCCGCGTGCGTCGTGCGCCGCGACGATCTCCGGAGCGAAATCGAACGGACGCGCGCCGAAGCGCTGTTCCCGGCAGCGCCCGTGCTTTGGGCGCACGCCCTCGGGCTGCGGCCCGCCGCCGCGCACGCGCCGCGAGCGCTCGCCGTCGCGGAGGATTCCGGCAAAGCGCTCGTTCTCACCGGACGCGGGGACGTTCTGGAATCGGCGTCCGTGATTCCGTCCCCGCGCGTAGAATCCCATTTGAAACTCGCCTTCCGCGGCAATACGGATTCGCTTGAGGTTTTCTCCTGCGGCGTCGACTGCCCGGGCGCGGAAGATCTCGGAGATCCGGCCGGATTCAAAGCGTCCGCGCTGCTCTCGGCGGATGCCCCCGCCTGGAATTTCCGTACCGGCGGATTCGCGCCGTCCGCAGGCGGCGGAGCATCGCTCTTCGCGCCGATCGCGGCGGGCGTTTTCTGTTTTCTCTCCATGTGCGCTTTCGTTTCGGCGTTGATCGAAAACGGACG
>JAZUJQ010000068.1:0-4830 GCA_045642845.1 Kiritimatiellia bacterium | reverse complement strand
CAGCCGCGCGGCGGCCAACGTCATGCAGAATCCGCTCATCGGCGAGTTCCTGCGTCCGGAGGACCGCAGCAGGGTCATCGGCGTCACCAACGGTCAGTTCTGGGGCGCAGGCCTCGTCGCGTACGCGCTGATCGCGTTCCTCATGGCGCGGTGCGAATCCGTGTGGACGCTGGTCGGCATCATCGTCGCGGGGGCGCTCGTGGGCGTCTGGTCGTCGGTGTACCTCATGCGGATACACGAGACGGAGAATCTCCGCAGAAGCGCTCGCAAGCCGGTCCTCCCCGACATGAAACGGCTTTTCGCCGACCGCGGGTTCCGCCACATGCTTTACGCCGGCTCGTCTCTCAATCTCGCCGCGATGCTCATTCTGCCGGCGACGGTGATCATGCTCAAGAAGGGCTTCGGCGTGTCCGACGGCGCGGCCGTGGCGTGGGGCCTCGTGCGCAGCGCCGGCGCCGCGATCGGCGGATTCGCGACGGTCCGGCTCGGCCGGAAGTTCGGTCCGCGCAAAGAAATGATCTGGTCCCTGGCGGCGCTGTTCGCCGTGGCGGCGTGCTGGGGCGTGCTGCCGTACGGCGCGCCGCGGTCCGCGCTGCACGCGGCGTGGTTCGTGCTGCTGCTCGCGGACGGAATGGCGCGCGTCACGTTCGAAGCCGCCTTGCCGCATTATTTCATCGCCAGAACGGACCCCGCCCTGCGTTTTTCCGGTTCGATAGCGCTGTTCACCACGATGGGCGCCGTGGCGGGGGCCATCGGGCTCGTGATTTCAAAAGTCCTTTTCGCTTTCGTCGGCCGCGGCGGCGCGACGTCCGTCCCGGGCGCGGCCGCCGTTTCCGCATACCACATGTATTTCCTCATGCTGTTCATGTTTCTGCCGATCATCGCGTTCGTCATACGGCTGGTGCCGTTGCCGGAGGAAATGCGCGATCTCGACCGCGCGAGGGGGGACGTATGAAAAACGGAGAAGACATTCCGATGACGCAGGCGATCCGTTTCCTGCGCCAGAAGCACGCGGAGTTCACCGCGCACCGCTACACGTACGAAGAGCGCGGCGGCACGGCGCAGGCCTCGCGCGAACTGGGCATCGACGAGCACATGATCATCAAGACGATCGTGCTCAAGACCGCGGCCGGGAAACCGTTCGTCATGCTGATGCACGGCGACATGGAGATTTCGACGAAAAACCTCGCCCGCGCGCTAGGCGAAAAATCAGTCGAACTCTGCGAACGCGCAGAAGCCGAACGCCACAGCGGTTACCACTGCGGCGGAACGTCGCCGTTCGGTTTCCGCCGCGCCGTGCCGATCTACGCGCAGCCCTCGATCTTCCTGCTGCCGCGCATCGTCATCAACGGCGGTCAGCGCGGGCTGTTCGTGGAAATCGATCCGGATCTTCTCAAGACCCTTCTCGGCGCGGTCGAAGTGGACGCCGCGCAGGACGACGGGACCGGAAGGCGCGACTGACGCCGGACCCGGAACGGATGATGAACGAGGTGAATCGCCGATGAAAAAAATCTGCAGTGCTTCCGAAATCGATCTCCGGCTTTCGCTGATCGACTGCGGGCAGTGTTTCCGCTGGATCGAGAACGACGGACGCTTCGGCTCCGTGATCGACGGCGCGCCGGTGTGGCTGCGCGAGAACGGCGGCGACGTCGAGGCGGAGTGCGGCGACGCCGCTTCCGTGCGGAATTACCTCGACCTCGACCGGGATTACGTGGCGCTGGCGCGCAAGGCGAAGGCGTTTCCGAAGGTGCTCGAAGCGGTGAAGGCGTGTCCCGGGCTGCGCGTGCTCAATCAGCCGACGTGGGACGCGCTCGTCACGTTCATCGTCTCGGCGAACAACAACATCGTCCGCATACGGCGCACGTCGCTCGCGCTCGCCGAAAAGTTCGGCGAAAGGTTCGACACGCCGTTCGGACCGCTTCACGCCGTGCCGTCGCCGGAGAAACTCGCGTCGCTTTCGGAAGCCGATCTCACGCCGCTCGGGACCGGCTACCGCGCGCCGTATCTCGTGAAGACCGCGCGCGCCGTGTGCGACGGGTTCGATCTGGCCGCGTTGCGGAACATGCCGTACGAAGAGGCCCACGCGAAATTGATCGAGCTGCACGGAGTGGGGGACAAAGTCGCCGACTGCGTGCTTCTGTTCGGCTGCGGCCATTCGTCGGCGATCCCCGTCGACACCTGGGTCGAAAAACTTCTGCACGAATGGTTCGGAATGGAAAGCCCGAACCGCAGGACGCTGCAGAAGGAAGCGCGCACCAAGTTCGGCGAAAACGCCGGACTCTTCCAGCAGTTCCTGTTCCATTACGCCCGCACGCAGGGCGTGTGACGCGCCGGCTGCGCCCCGCGAACCGACTCCTGAAGGCTTTCCGGGCGCCCGGAAAGCCGCGATCGACGCCGGCGGGCCGCGACGGGATTTGGAGTTTTCCGCGCCTTTTTGGTAAGATGGCGCGCGGAACGGTTCAAATGAGCGACAAAACGAAAATTTCACGCGGTTTGCGGTGGCGGGTTCTGAGCATCGTGGCCGTGTTGTCGTGCGCGATGGCGGCCGTGAACTGCCGTCTGGCTTACATATCGGAAGTCGAACGCGCGAAGGCCAACGGTGAATTCGAAGTCGAATTCGCGGCGCAGCGGCTCGACGACATGCTCGGGAAAATGAGCGACGTGCTTTCGGCGGAGCGCGCCGCCGCCGTCGAGTTCCTCTCCGAAGGCGAAAAGACGCACGACGAGACGGAGGCGTATCTGCGCGACCGCACCGCGCGTCTCCGCAATTTCGTCAATTCTTCGTACGCCGATCTTTACATGGCCAGAACCGGTTGGTACGCCTGCGGCAACGGGTGGATACCTCCGCCGGGATACCGGCCGGAGGTGCGTCCGTGGTTCGTTCTCGCGACGGAGGCGGGAGGCGGAATCGTGCTTCAGCCGCCGTACACGGCGCCGGACTACCCGCATCCGATGATGGCCGTGTGCTGCCTCATGCCCGACGGGCGGACGGTGCTGTCGCTCGACGTGGAGCTTTCGAGTTTCGAACCGATCGCCCGCGACGCGATCGGCGGCGAAAGCCGGTTCGCGTTTTTCATCGGGTCCAACGGCGAAGTGATTTCAGGCGCCGTCGCGGACGACGATTATCTGTCGAACGACCTCGTCCAGCGCGTGCGGATGGCGAAACCGGGAATGTTCCGGCACACCGGACGCAGCAGCGAATACGTGGTGTTTTCGAGAAGAATCCGCGACGGTTGGCACGCGGTAGTGATGCAGACTGAAAACCATTTCACGATGTCGGCCGTGCGTTCGGTCGGCTGGCAGATCGTGGTGGACATCGCGCTCGTCATCGCCGCGGTTCTGCTGCTGGAGTGGATCATGCGCGGCGGCGCCGTCGGGCTGTTCACGAATTCCAGCGAGAAGAGGTGGTTCCGCAAACTGGGCCATCTGCTGCCGCTCGTGGGCATTTCGGTGCTGTTCGTCGTCACGCTGTGCGTTCTGTACTACTACGCGATGGAGCGCAACAGGAAACTCGTGATCGCGGAGGGTGAAAACATGATCGCCAAATCCGTGGCCGGATTCGGGGAGTTCATGATACGCGCGGAATGCGCCGCGGAATCGGTCGCGGGCGAAGTTTCGGGGTTGATCGACGAAGGCGCCGGGGTCGAGGAGATAACCGGAGCCGTCGACGCCGCGCTCGACCGGTACCATCTCGCGTACGGACGGCGCTACCACAACGTGTACGCCGGCAACAGATTCTGGTTCGCGAAGAACGAGGATCTGCAGCTGCCGGACGATTTCGACGTCACTTCGCGGCCGTGGTACCAGCTCGCGCTGGCGAACCCCGGGCGGGTCGTGGTCACGCCGCCATACAACGGCGTGGAGGGTGACATCGTGGAAATCACGGTCGCGAAAATGATTCCCGACGAGGCCTGCACCGTGGTCGGTCTCGACATAGCCATCGACCTGATCCGGCCGTTCGTGAACGACACCCGTCTCAACGCCGCGATCTGCGGCATGATCGTGACGCCCGACGGGCAGATTCTCGGCCATCACGAATTCGACGGAACCGCGCATTGCTCCGAGGAATTGCAGCGCAGGACCGCCGACCGCGCGCTCGCGACGGGATCTTCGTTCACGATGCGCGTCGGCGCGAAGGAACGCATCGTTTTCGTCACGCCTCTGCACGCCGGCTGGCTGGCCGTCGCCACGGCGGACATCGACATGTTCACGTCGAAGGTGCGCATGGCGAGTCTGCGCTCGTTTTTCGCGACGCTCGTGCTGTTCGCCCTGGCCGTGGCGCTGTCGCTGTTCTTCTCGAGCCGCATCCGCGCGGAGCGCGATCAGACCGCGCTCGTGGAGGCGCAGAAGCTGCGGCTGGAGAAGCAGGGCGCGGAGCTCGAGAAAGCGCTCGACATGGCCGAGTCCGCCAACCGGGCCAAGAGCACGTTCCTGTTCAACATGTCGCACGACATCCGCACGCCGATGAACGCCATCATCGGATTCGTCGAGACCGCGATGCGGCACATCGACGACAAGGCGCGCGTCGTAACGTGTCTGGAAAAGGTCAAGGGTTCGAGTTCGCATCTGCTCGATCTGATCAACGAAATTCTCGACATGTCGCGCGTGGAATCGGGCGCGGTGACGCTGACGGAAACGCCGGCGGACGTCATAATCGTCACGGAGGAAATCTGCGGAATGTTCGACGTCGAAGCGTCCAAGAACGGCGTCAAACTGCAGTTTTCCGTCGGCGACGTGCCCGATCCGTACGTCTGGATGGACCGCATGCACACCGGGCGGATCGTGGCGAACCTCATTTCCAACGCCGTGAAATACACGAACGCCGGCGGA
>JAZUJQ010000067.1:0-11972 GCA_045642845.1 Kiritimatiellia bacterium | reverse complement strand
ATGATCGTCGCGTCCGGTCACGCCGACGAAGCGTGTCTGCTCGCCGCCGCGCTGTCGGAGAATCTTCCGCCGAACGCCCGTCCGGGCACGAACGCGGAGCACCTCGTGCGCGACCTGCGCGAACGCGAAGGGCTGGTGCCGTCCGCCGTGCGTTCACGGATCGAGCGCCTCGCCGAATCGTTCGGTCCGGTGAAGGACGGCGCGGCGAGGTCCACCGGCGGACTGCTTGCGCTCGCGTATCCGGATCGCGTCGGACGGCGGCGGGCGACGGCGAAAGACGCCGGCCGCTACCAGCTGCGCATCGGGCGCGGCGCCAAGCTGCCGGTGCACGATCCGCTCGCCGATTCGGAGTGGATCGTCGTCGCGGACATCGACGATTCGGACGCCGACGCGGTCGTGCGTCTGGCGGCGCCGATCCAGGCCGGGGAGGTGGAACGGCTTTTCTCCGATGCGTTCGAAAAGAGCGGGGTTCACGAATGGAACCGGCGGCACGAGCGCGTGGATTGCTGCGAGCGCGAATCGCTCGGGGCGATAACCGTGCGCGAACGGCCGTTGCGCGAGGCCGATCCGGAGAAAACCCTCGCGTGCCTGCTCGAAGGCATCCGCGCGGCGGGAGTCGGACGGCTGGGCTGGAGCGACGCCGCCCTTGCGCTGCGGGCGCGGGTGGAGTTTCTGCGCCGCGAACTGCCCGAGGCCGGCCTGCCGGACGTCTCCGACGAAGCGCTCGGAAACACGCTCGGCGACTGGCTGGGCGACAGGCTTTACGGCGTGGATTCCCTCGCGCGTGCGGCCGGGATCGACCTCTTCGAGCCGTTGAGCGCGCTGCTTTCTCCGTTCGCGCGTCTGTTGAGCGAGGAGGCTCCTACCCATGTCACCGTGCCCAGCGGCTCGAACATACGCATCGATTATTCCGGAGACGCGCCGGCCGCGTCGGTGCGCATTCAGGAAACGTTCGGAATGCAACGCACGCCGCGCGTGGCGCGCGGCCGGGTGCCGATCGTGCTGAAACTGCTTTCGCCGGCGATGCGTCCGGTGCAGATCACTTCCGATCTGGAAAGTTTCTGGAGGGAAGGGTATCCGGAAGTCCGCAAGGAACTCCGGGGGCGTTATCCGCGCCATTCATGGCCGGACGATCCCGTCCACGCGACGCCGACGCGCCGCGCCAAGCCGCGCGGCTCGTGACGTCCGGCGGGCGGCCTCCGTTTTCAGCGGCGGGTGCGCGGGCGCAGGGCGACGGCGTAGGCGACGGTCAGCGCGGCGCCGATGCCGTAGGCCCAGGGCCACGGCAGGTTGAAACCTATTTTCGAGTTGGCGATGAACGACGTGACGATCATCATGTAGAACATTCCGGGTATCAGCGCCGGAACGCCGTTTCCGCCGGTCCGGCGCAGATAGACCGTGATGAGCGCGAACCCGAACACGGCGATGGTCTGGTTCATCCACGCGAAATAACGCCACAGCACGCCGAAGCCGTCGTTGTCCAGTTTCGCGAACACGAGCAGCGCCGCGACGACGGCGAAAATTGCGGCCGAAAGCGCCAGACGCTTTCTCCTGCGCGACTGGTCGATGCCGAACTCGTCGGCGAGAATGAGCCGCAGGGAACGGAGCGCCGTGTCGCCGGACGTGATGGGCAGCACGATGACGCCGATCAGGGCGATCAGACCGCCGACTTTGCCGAGCATCGAGTTGGCGACGGTGCCGACGACGGTCGTGGCGGGCGTCGTGGCGTCCGCAAGGCCGGCTTTCATGACGCCCATCGCCGCGGCCGCCCAGACCATTGCGATGAAGCCTTCGAGAATCATCATGTTGTAGAACGTCATGCGGCCTTCGCGCTCGTTCCCCATGGTGCGCGCGACGAGCGTCGCCTGCGTGGAATGGAACCCGGACACGATGCCGCACGCCACGGTCACGAAAAACACGGGAAAGAAACGGAGCGCTTTGGGATGGTTGCCGAACAGCGGAACGCTCCAGATTTCGTCGAGCTCGAATCCGTTGGTGAAAATGCCGATGAAGACGCCCACCGCCGACAGCAGCAGAATTGCTCCGAACACCGGATACACGCGGCCGATTATTTTGTCGATCGGGAACACCGTCGCCGCGAGGTAGTAAACGAAGATCGCGCCGTACGCGAACCAGACGACGCGGTTGGACGGATCCGCGCTCTGCGACAGGATGTGCGTCACGAAAATGTCGCCCGGCGTGTAGATGAACACCGCGCCGACGAGAATCATGAGCACGCAGATGCAGACGCAGAAGACCGCCGCCGTCTTTTTCCCGAGGTGTTTCTCGATCAGGTCCGGCATCTGCGCGCCGTCTTCACGCATCGAAATCATGCCGCTCATGTAATCGTGAAGCGCGCCGCCCAGCACGCAGCCGATCGGAATGGTGATGAACGCGACGGGTCCGAACAGGATGCCCTGGATCGGTCCGAGCACCGGACCCGTGCCGGCGATGTCGAGCAGCTGGATGAGGCTGTTCTTCCACTTCGCCATCGGCACGAAGTCCACGCCGTCGCGCAAACGCACGGCGGGCGTAGCGCGGTCGTCGGGACCGAAAAGTTTTTCGCAGAATGAGCCGTAGAAAAATCCGCCGACCAGAAGTACGGCCAGACCGATCAGAAACGTAATCATGTTGAACTCCGGATTCGCTTGCAGCGATGTTTCGGACCGGTATTCTACTCCTTGTGCGCGATGTGCGGCCCGGGATTTACAGATTTTCTTTCAGAAGCTACAATTCACCCCGAAGCCGAACTTCGGCAGGATTTTCAACACAGGAGAACGGATATGCATGTTTCGCACCCTTTGAGATTCGGACTGCTCGGCGCCGGACACATCGCCGGCAAAATGGGGAAAACGATCGCTTTTCTCGCGAAAGAAGGCGCGGTCGAACCGTACGCGGTGGCGTCACGCGATTTCGCCAAGGCGGAGAAACTGCGCGCCGAACTCGGTTTCGCGAAGGCGTTCGGTTCGTACGGGGAAATGCTCGCGGACGGAAATGTCGACGCCGTGTACGTCGCCACTCCGAACGCCATGCACTTCGGTCACGTGAAAATGTGTCTCGCCGCCGGAAAGCACGTGCTGTGCGAAAAACCGTTCACGCTCAAAGCCTCGGAGGCCGCGGAACTCTTCGCCGAAGCGAAAACGCGCGGTCTGTTTCTGATGGAGGCCCTGTGGACGCGCTTCATGCCGTCCGTCGAACTCATCCGCGGCGTCATCGGGTCCGGCGAAATCGGCGAACCGCGTTTTCTCGACGGAGTGTTCGCGCTCGATCTGTCCTGGAAGGAACGCCTGACGAATCCGGAACTCGGGGGAGGCGCGCTGCTCGATCTCGGCGTCTACACGCTGAACTTCGCGGACATGTTCTTCGGCCTCGACGGCGCGGAGATTTCGTCCGCCGCCGTGCTTTCGCCGGACGGTGTGGACGACCAATCCGTCATCACGCTCAAATACGCCGACGGCCGCATGGCTTCGCTCTCGACGTCCATGACCGCCTCCTTCGGCACGGTTTCACGCATCGCCTGCACCAAAGGCTGCATCGACATGCCGATGCTCACGACCTGTCAGGAATTTTCCGTGAAGACGGGGCGCGACGGCGCGGAACGCAGAATCGCGTGTCCGTTCGACTGCAACGGCTACGAATACGAGGTACGCGCCATGGCCGAGGCCATCCGGTGCGGCCGCACCGAATGCGCCGAAATGCCGCCGTCGAAAACGATCATGATCACGGAGCTCATGGAAAACCTCCGCAGACAATGGGGTTGCAGGGTTTGACGCCGGCGCCCGACGGACTTGCAGGTCCGGAAATTTGATGCAGATATTCTGGGGCTTCGGCGCGTATCAGCGCTTCCTCCCGTCCACGGTGACGATGTGGAAGCTGACGGGCGAGAAGAAATACTTCGACCGGATCGTCCGCAACTGCGACAACACGCTCGGCGCGAATCCGATGGGACTTTCATGGATCGTCGGCGTCGGCACGGAAACGGTCCGCGCGCCGTTGCTCATGAGTCACTGGAGTCCGGGCGGAAGGGTGGTGACGGGCATCGAGTGCGAGGGCCCGGTCTGCTGTCCCGGCGGCACGAGATTTTCCTACCGCGAGTCCGTCTATCCCGCCCATCGCGACGACCACGCTTCCCTCAATTCCTTCGCGGACCTGCACTTCGCCGTCGAGATGGACGAAGGCGTCGTCAGTTCACAGGCGGAGACCATGGCCGTGTTCGGTCTGCTCCGGAGTGCTTCCAGGTGACACGTGCATGCGGTTTATCGCGTCATCGCAGGGGACATACCTGAAAAAGCGGCGGCGGGGACGGACCTGAAAATCCGCGTTTGGAGCAGGGAACGGACCTGAAAAGCATGGAATCCCTAAAAAAAAGATAAATTTTTCGCAACATTCAGATTTTTTTTGATAGGATACGGTCTGAAGGCGGGTTGGTATCCGCGGAAAATCCCTAATCAAAGGTAAAACCATGTTCAAACGTTCGATGTTTGCGGCCATTGCCGCATTGGTTTCGTTTCATGTATTCGCAGACGTCGTGTGTTACGAATACATGACGATCTCCGGAACGGCCAACTCACAGGCCTCCGGCGTGTACACGCTTACGGATTACGTTCCGAAACGGGATACCGTGATCCGGGCGAAATATTCAAGCGCGAGCAACGGCTCTTCCAACAACAACCAATTTCTTTTCTGTTCGCGAAAGGAGGCGTCGTCCTCGGCCACGGCGAAACATTTCTCGTACGCCGCGAACGTCAGCGGAAAGTTCCGCTGGGATTACTACGGCCCGCAATACGCGGCATCATCCACGTTCGAGGCGAACGCCGACTACGAACTCGAGGTGAAAAACGGAAAGGCGACGATCACCAAGGTTTCCGATTCCTCGGCGACGACGCTCGGGCCGGACGTGATGCCGGATTTCGAGCCTCAATACAAAATGTGCCTGTTCCAGTCGTATGCCGTGAACGGCACCTCCTACCAAGGGTGGGGCAATGCGTTCCGCGGCCGGTTCTATTACCTCAAGGCGTTTGAAATCGTGGACGGCGAAGAGACGCTCGTTCACTGGTTCGTGCCGTGTCTCGACGATTCCACGGTGAAAATCTGCGATCTTGCCGACGGCAACCGCCTTTACACGCTCACTTGCACCTCCTCCGGCAAGGCCGAGGTCGGCGGATCGGTCGTGACGGCCGACTCCCTGACTGGTTCGCTTGCACTCGGCGATCCAGCGGGCTCTTCGATTCCGGTCAGCGTCAAGATCGGCGCTCTTGGAGAAGACGCGGCATCCGTCGATGTTTCGGTCCAGGTTTCGACGGACGCAGAATTCACGGATCCGGTCTCGACTTCGCTTGGCACGGTCACCGAGTCGGGTCTTGTCAAAGGCAGGGTCACCGGCTTGATCCTCGGAACGGCGTATTACGCGCGTCTCGTTCTCGAGAACGATCTCGGAGAAGTCTACACGTCCGCGCCGAAGCAATTCACCGCTGTCATTACGCCGCTGGCGATTCACAGCGAGGTCAAAACGGTTCCGTATGTGTGCGACACGTCTTTCACGACATGGAAAAACCAGAACACCACGAATCCTGACGCGGTGGAGACGTGTCTGTTCAAGAATCTCAAGCTCACCGACATAATCAGTTTTTCCGCGAACTCGTACCGCGCGTTCGGAAGCAACGGCTTCGCCTGCTACCCGATTGACGGAATCCACACTGAAAAACCGGTGCAGGCGACCCGCAACAACTACGATCACGACGGGTTTTATTTCTGGGAGGTCGCGGAGGACGGCCAATCCGCCACGCTTCAGGTGCAGACCAAGGCGCACAATTCTTACAGCGGACAGCTGCTCGGCGTGGAATTCGTCAAGTTCAGGCAGGTCGGCGACGATGTCTGGGGTTGCGTGCGCGGAATGAAATACTGCTACAACAACGCGGATTACGGCGACGACTGCACGGGCAAAAGCAACTCCAATGCATGCAAATACTACTATGACACGGACAGCATGAATTCGGGCCATGCGACATTCAACTTCTCGCTTCAGGATCTGACCGCGTACATCTATCCTCCGACCGGAGATTTCACCGTGACGTTCGTGGACGCGGAAGGCGGAATCCTCGACGAGCAGACGGTTGCGTCGGGCTACGATGCGGTGGCTCCGGTTCCTCCGGAGGTTCCCGGATACGTGTTTTACGGGTGGAGTCAGGATTACACCGATGTCCGTTGCGATCTCACCGTCGTTGCGGTCTACCATCGGCTCTGCACGGTCAACTTCCTCAACAAGGACGATTCGGTCTACCGCACGGTCACGGGCGTCGAGGAGGCGAAAACGATGTCGGCCGACGACATTCCCGAAGGCCCGGCCGCCGAAGGTTTCGCGTTCAAGTGCTGGGCGGTCGATCTGACGGTCGTTCCGGTCGCGCCGGATGAAAACGGCGTCGTCAACGTCGCTCCGGTCTACAACCGGCTCTGCACGGTGAACTTCCTCAACAAGGACGATTCGGTCTACCGCACGGTCACGGGCGTCGAGGAGACGAAGACGATGTCGGCCGACGACATCCCCGAAGGACCGGTCGCCGAAGGATTCGTCTTCAAGCGCTGGGCCACGGATCTGACCGTCACGGCCGTGACCGCTGACAAAAACGGCATTGTCAATGTGACTCCGGTCTACAACCGGCTCTGCACCGTCAACTTCCTCGGCGAAAACGGATCCGTCTACCAGACGGTCCGGAATGTCGAAGAGAACGTCGTGATGCCGGCGGAGCTCATCCCGGCGGATCCTCAGGGAGAAAATTACTTCGCCGGGTGGTCGCCCGACCCGACCGTGACGCCGATCGTCGCCGACGAAAACGGCATCGCCGTCGTGACGTCCGTTTTCATTCCGATGCACACCGTCATTTTCAAAAAGGAATACGGTGAGATTCTCAAGGAGGAACTCGTGCCCGAAGGCGATGACGCAACGCCGCCGGACGCGACGCAGTACAATCAGGGAAGAAGCGTTTTCGTCGGCTGGATCGGCGATTACAGAAACGTGACGTCGAACACGGTGGTCCTGGCCCGTTTTATTCCGGTCAAGCCCGAGCATGTGGATGCGGAATATCCGATGCAGACCGAAACGCAGGTTCTTTTCAAGGATGCAAAGCTCAAAGACGTCGTCGGTGTCGGTTTGTCCGTGACGTACCGTTACGGCGGCAATCCCGGCAAGTGTTGGTACACCAACGAGTGCAGTTCGCTCGAAGCTCCGCTCGCCGAGGGCGGAATACACGACGGAACCGGCATCTACGATTTCAAGAAAACGGACGACGCGATCACGTTCGAGTTCCGCGGCATCAACACCGTCGGCGGCACGTACAGCGGTCTGGCCAGCGCGTTCAAGTGGAGGTTGCGTCAGGATGGGAACGACATCGTCGGCGAATTCGTCTGGTTCCACGGCGGCGGAAACTCCGACCGCTACATCGGCATGGAATCGTGGGACAGTGTCAAACTTTTGTACGACTTCGGCTTCCACATGAACAGCGACACCGACAATTACTCGGCGAAGATTCTGGACATGCAGCTTTACTTTGACATTTCCAATCTTCCGACGGTCATCATCCTCCGGTAGTCTGCGGATGTCCGGACTGCAAAAAAAAAGAAAAACGCCGCGGACATACGCGGCGTTTTTCTTTGAGTCGGTTGCGTGAAGACGATTTGAACATCCGACCTCCGGCGGAAATGCGTGGACGGCCCCGCAGTTTGTCCGCGCCATTGCTCCGTTTGAAAGAAACTCCGATCCGTGGCGTTCCCGCTGTCGCTCCTCCGAAGGATCCGCGTTCCGCATCACCGAATCGGCGTGCACGGGATTCTGAGGTGGACAGGCTGACAAAATTACTCGACCGCGATCGATTGCACCCGACCGCGATCGACTCTGTTTCAATCACGCCGAAAGTCCTTCGGCTGAACGCCGCGAAGCGGTAGCGGAGCATGTTCGCCAGCCGTCGGAGTTTTTCAACACCGGCAATCGGAACCTGCATGGACCCGCGGCAACCGTATTGCTTTGATTCTGTTTTTTTGACATAATTCCGCCCCGTTCCGCACGTGACGGTGTCGTGCGGGCGGTTTTCCGGTTGCGGAAAACTCTGCGCAAACATCGCGTTTCGTTCGCAAATCTGCACGCTTTGACCCGGCGTCCGGAGCATTGATCGTTACGCTTGCGCGGGTTTCCCGAGGAAAGAGACCGCTTGCCGGCCGGAACGCCGAGGTTCTTTCTTGCCCGATGGTGTAATGGCAGCACAGGGGTTTTTGGTGCCCTTAGTCCAGGTTCGAATCCTAGTCGGGCAACCACGCAATCACAACAACGAAAATGAAAATCTTCACAGGAACCTGCAATCCTGAACTGGCGAAATCGATCGCCAAGCACCTGAACATGCCGCTCGGCGCGGCCGATGTCGTGAAATTCCCCGACGGCGAGACCTTCGCGAAAATCACGGACAGCGTGCGCGGCGAAGACGTGTTCGTCATCCAGAGCGTGTGCCAGCAGCCCAACGAGATGCTCATGGAGCTGCTCATCATGATCGATGCGCTCAAGCGCGCCTCGGCCGCCCGCATCACCGCCGTGATGCCGATCTACGGCTACGCGCGTCAGGACCGCAAGGATCAGCCCCGCGTGCCGATCACCGCGAAACTCGTGGCGAATCTGCTCGTGGCCGCCGGCGCGGACCGCGTCCTCACCATGGACCTGCACGCCGCGCAGATCGTGGGCTACTTCGACATTCCGGTCGATCATCTCCACGCGACGCCCGTCATCTACGATTATCTTTCGGGAAAGCACTTCAACAAGCCGGTCGTCGTTTCCCCGGACACGGGCAGCGTCAAGAAAGCGTACGAGTACGCGCGTCTTTTCGGCTGCGGTCTGGCGATCACCGCCAAGCAGCGCAAGGGCGCGGACGAAGTCGAGGCCTACTCCCTGGTCGGCGACGTGGACGGCTGCGACGTCATCATGGTCGACGACCTCACCAGCACCTGCGGCACGCTGTGCGCGGCCGCCGAACTCTGCGCGAAGCACGGCGCCAGAAGCGTGCACGCCGCCGTGACTCACGGCATGCTCGGCGAGAAGGGTCTCAAGCGCCTTGCCGAATCTTCGATCACCGAGCTCATCGTGACGGACACCGTTCCGCAGGGCGACGTCACGAAGAACCCCAAGATCACCCTGCTTTCCGTGGCGAAACTTTTCGCGGAAGCGATCCGCCGCATCCACAACAACGAATCGCTCAATTCGCTTTTCCACACGTAAGGCGACATTTCATACGTAAGCAACAACAAACAAAGTCCAAATACCATGGCCAACGAAATCAAAATCAGCGCCGGCAAACGCGCCGTGCAAGGCTCTTCGGCCGCACGCCGTCTCCGTCGCTCCGGGTTCATTCCGGCGATTCTTTCCACTCTCGACGGAAAGAGCGAACTCCTGCAACTCAACGCGCACGATTTCGAGCGCGAAATCAGCCGCCACGCCAGCGCGGCGCTCGTCGTTTCGGTCGAAGTCGACGGCTCTTCGCGCCTCGCGCTCATCCGCGAGCTCCAGCGCGACGGTCTGACCGGCCGCATCACGCACGCCGACTTCGGCGAGGTCGATTCCTCCAAGAAGATGCACGTCCGCATTCCGCTCATGCTCATCGGCGATCCCGTGGGCGTGCGCACCGAGAACGGCGTGCTCGAGCAGCAGCTCCGCGTGCTCGAAGTCTCGTGCCTGCCGTCCGACGTCATCGAAGATTTCACGGTGGATTGCTCCGAGATGCACGTCGGCGACGACATCAAGGTCCGCGATCTCCAGCTGGACCGCGCCAAGTACACGCTCGTCACGCACGAAGACCAGGTGGTCTGCAACGTTTCTTCCGCGGTCGAGGAAGTCGCCGCCGCGGCTCCCGCCGCCGATGCCGCCGCCGCTCCCGCCGCGGCTCCCGCAGCCCCTGCGAAGAAATAAGGAAACTCCGTCGCTTAAACGGAACGATTTCGCAATTCCATGAAGCTGATAGCAGGACTCGGGAATCCCGGACGCGAATACGAGCGCACCCCGCACAACGCGGGGTTCCGCGCCGTGGACGCGCTCTGCGCTTCGCTCGGCGCGGCGTGGAAGTCCGAACCCCGCCACAAGGCCGAAACGGCCCGCGCGGCGGTGGGTTCGCTGCAGCTTCTTCTTGTCAAACCCCAGACCTTCATGAACCTGTCGGGCGATGCGGTTTCTTCGCTCTCCTCGTTCTACAAGATCCCTGCGTCGGACGTCATCGTCATTTCGGACGACGTCAATCTCCAGCCGGGGCGGATACGCATCCGTCCGGACGGAGGATGCGGCGGGCACAACGGGCTGCGCTCGGTGGCTGAACGCCTCGGTACGCAGGCGTTCGTCCGCGTGCGCGTCGGAGTCGGGATGGGGCACCGTCCGGTGGCCGATCTGGCCGACCGCGTCCTCGGACGCATCGAGCCGGAGGACGAAGCCGCCGTGGCGTCGGGGATCTCTCTCGCCGCCGAGGCCGCGCTTTTCACGGCCGCCCGCGGAGCGGAAGAGGGGATGAACAAGTACAACGGAACCGAAGTCGTCGCGTCGCGCGGCGCAAAGTAATTTCAAAACAAAATTCAAATCAAGGAACAACGTCATGTCCAAGAAATACGAAGCCATGATCATCTTCGCCGGGTCGGTCCATGAGGACAATCTCGCCGGAGCCATCGACCGTTTCGTCGACGAAATCAAGAAGTTCGGCGCCGAAATCGAGTCCACGGAGGCCCTCGGCCGCCGTCAGTTCGCCCGCGTGATGGACAAGCGCGACCACGGCTGCTACGGCCAGGTGCGCTTCTCGCTCGATCCCGCGAACGTCGCCGCCCTGCGCGACCGCTTCCGTCTCTACGAGGAAGTCTACCGTCTCCGCATCGTCGCCCGCAACGAGCGCATCGAAGCGGCCAAGGCGAAGGACGACGCCCGTCGCGCGGCCTTCGAAGCCAAGCTCGCCGAGAAGCAGCGCATGCTCGAAGCTTCCGAGGCCCAGCCCGTCGAGCCCGCTCTCTGAGACATCAACTCCGAACGGAGATCCGGCTTATGATGAGTTATAACAGAGTTATCCTCATGGGGACCCTGGTGAGGGATCCCGAAATCAGGACGACGGCGGGCGGCGACGCCTGCTGCGAGTTCCGCATGGCGGTCGACGATTCGCGCAAGAACCGCGCCGGCGAACTCGTCAAACGTTCCCTGTACATCGACGTGGTGGCATGGGGCGCCCAGGCGCAGAGCAGCCACCGCTTTCTGTCGCAGGGTTCGCACGTTCTGATCGAAGGCCGCCTGCAGTCGGAGGAATGGAAGACCCGCGAGGGATTCAACCGTTCCACGATCAAAGTCATCGCCAACACGGTCCAGTTCCTGGACTCGCGTCCGCGCGACGCGCAGCCGCCTCCGGCCGACGCCGGTTCCGACGGCGCGCAGCCGTCGTCGGATCTCTCGTTCTGAAACAATCACAACAAAACAAGGAAACAGCAAAATGGCACCTCGTAAAGATTCGAAATTCCGCCGCAAGGAGACTCCGCTCCGCAAGCGCAATCCCAACGGCGACATCACCGTGATCGACGTCAACGACGTCGAATTCCTCAAGCGCTTCGTCAACGACCAGGGCAAGATCATGCCTCAGCGCATGTCCGGCCTCAAGTCCGGCCAGCAGCGCAAGGTCAAGCAGGGCGTGCGCCGCGCCCGTTCCATGGGTCTCATGGCCTGAATCACCACGTAAAGAAAGAGAGTACGAAATGTCCACGGAAGTCATTCTTCTCCAGGATGTCGACAAACTCGGCAAAACGGGCGAAATCGTCCGTGTCGCGCCGGGTTACGCCCGCAACTTCCTCATCCCGCAGGGCGTCGCCGAGCCCGTGACGGAGGCCGCGCGCCGCCGTCTGGCCAAGATCCGCGCCGAACGCGAGAAGGTCGAGCAGGAACTCCTCAAGTCCGCCACCGAACTCGCCGCCAAGCTGCGCGAGGT
>JAZUJQ010000066.1:0-2618 GCA_045642845.1 Kiritimatiellia bacterium | reverse complement strand
CCGATGCAGGCCGTCGCCATCGGGCGCCTCGAGCGCTACGTCGCCGACAAGGAGCGCGAATCCGGCCGCGAAACGCCGCCGGAAATCGCGCCGGAGACCGGCAAAAAGGTGGCGGTCGTCGGCAGCGGCCCGGCGGCGCTGGCCTTCGCGAGCGACGTCCGCCGCGCGGGACACGCGGTGACGGTTTTCGAAGCCCTGCACAAAGCGGGCGGCGTGCTGTCGTACGGCATTCCCGAGTTCCGTCTTCCCAAGGCGCTCGTGCAGCACGAAATCGACAAACTCCGCGGGATGGGCGTAGAAGTGCGCACCGACTTCATCATCGGCCGCTCGCGGCCGCTGCGCGCGTTGCTCGAAGAGGACGGCTACAGCGCGGTCTTCGTCGGCACCGGAGCCGGGCTTCCCCACTTCATGAACATCCCCGGCGAGAATCTCATCGGCGTGTTCTCCGCGAACGAATACCTCACCCGCTCGAACCTGATGAAGGCCTACGACGAAGAGCGCGCGGACACGCCGTTCTTCCGCGCGAAGAAAGTGGCCGTTCTGGGCGGCGGCAACGTCGCCATGGACGCCGCGCGCACCGCGCTGCGCCTCGGCGCGGAGGAGGTGTCGCTCTACTACCGCCGTTCGATGGACGAACTTCCCGCGCGCAAGGAGGAAGTCGCCCACGCCGTCGAGGAAGGCGTGAAGTTCAATCTGCTGCAGAACCCCGTGAAGATCATCGGCGACGAAAACGATTTCGTCACCGGGCTCGAGGTGCTGCGCTACGAACTCGGCGAACCGGACGCCTCCGGGCGCCGCAGCCCGGTGCCGGTGCAGGGCAGCGAATTCACGGTTCCGGCGGATTGCGTCATCGTCGCCATCGGCAACGGCTCCAACCCGCTCATCCCATCCACCACTCCGGAAATCGAAGTCGACAAAAAGGGCCACATCGTCGTCGACGCCAATCACGAAACGACCATGAAGAACGTCTTCGCCGGCGGCGACATCGTGCTCGGCGCGGCGACCGTGATTCTCGCGATGGGCGAAGGCCGCGCCGCGGCCAAGGCCGTCTGCGAACGGCTCGCCTCGAAGTGATGCGTTTCGCGCTCTCCACCAACTGGAACAGCCACCGTCACGAGGACGGCCGCGCGATGCTCGACGAAATCCGCGCGCTCGGATTCGACCGCGTGGAGCTCGGCTACGCGCTCACGTTCCGTCAGGCCGATGACGTCAAGGCCGCCGTGGCTTCGGGCGGAATTTCGGTCACCTCCGTGCATGCGTTCTGCCCGAATCCTCTGCCCGGATCCGACGCCGGTCCGGAGCCGTACTGCCTGTGCGACGCCGAGGACTGGAAACGCGGCAAGCGCGGTTTCAACGCGTTGATGGACACCGCGCGCTTCGCCGCCGAAACCGGCGCGAAGCGTGTCGTCGTCCACGCCGGGCGCACGAATCTCCCGGGTTTCCTCTGCATCGGCAACGGCGGTGGAAGCGGCGCCGCGCGCAGGCTCGACAAACTCGTGTGCAACGGCAAACGCGGCGAAGACGCGTACATGAAAGCGCTGACGAAGTTCACGATCAAACGCGAAAAAGCGTCGGAGCGCCTCATGCCGGCGCTGCGCGAACAGCTCGACGCCGCGCTGCCGGAATTTCAGAAACTCGGGCTCACGCTCTGCCTTGAAAACCTGCCGACCGCCGACGGTTTCCCGAACGAGCCGGAAATGGACATGCTGCTGCGCGCCTACGACGGCGCCCCCCTGGCCTACTGGCACGACATGGGGCACGGCTGCCGCCGCGAACAGCTCGGACTGGTGCACGTCGCGGGATTCCTCAAGCGCATCGCGCCCAGACTCGGCGGCTTCCACGTGCACGACGTCCGAGCGCCGCTCTCGGACCACTCGATGCCGTCGGCGGAGAATCCGGGACTGGTGAAATTCTCCCTGCTCAAGCCGTTCGCCGGCACGGACGTCCCGTTCGTCATCGAACCGTCCAGAAAAACGACGGCCGAAGAGATAAAAGCGGCGCTGCCGATTTTCGAAAAGAGTCTGGCGTCCGAAGTTTGAACCGGCGATTCGGAACATCAGCCGGACGATCTTTTTTTTGCTAGCATAACACGGCATCATGAAAACCGTTACCATCGCGGACGTCACATTGCGTGTCTGCGGCGAAGACGCCGCGTGCGCGCCAAGTTTCAAGGACAAGCTCGGCATCGCCAGAGCGCTCGACCGCATCTCCGTCGACGAGATCGAGACGGCGCCGCTCTCCGGCGACAAAGCGGACGAGCTTTTTCTGCACACGCTCGCGCCGCTCGCGCCGGACCGCACGCTGATCTGCCCCGTCGCGCCGGACGCCGCCGCCGTCAAGGCCGCGCGCGAAGCGCTGCGCCCCGCGGCCCGCGCGCGTCTCGACATCCAGGTTCCGGTGTCGACCGTGCAGATGGAGTACCTCTGCCGCAAGAAGCCGCCGCTGGTGCTCGAAGCGCTCGGCGCCTCCGTGAAACTCGCCCGCGGACTCGGGATCGACGCCGAAGTGTCGCTGCTCGACGCCACGCGCGCGGAGCGCGACTTCCTCGTCACGGCGATCAGAACCGGCGTCGCGGCCGGGGCGTGGGGGGTGACGCTGTGGGACAGGGCCGGATCGTT
>JAZUJQ010000065.1:0-2126 GCA_045642845.1 Kiritimatiellia bacterium | reverse complement strand
CGCCCCTGAGGCGAAGCCCGGTTTCCGCCTCGCGATCGGGCGTTGCGGCGGAATCCCCGGCCGACGTCCGCGACGAAACGGGTTCCGCGGGGATGAGTCCCCGAATGAGACGTTCCCTGGCTTCCGCCGGACAACCGGCCGCTTCTCCGGGGACCGGCTGCACTTCCGCCGAAGCGTTCTTCGGCATCAGGGTCGCGGCCATGGCCGCAATCAAAGAAAAACGCAATGCCGAAGCTTTTGCAGGACGATAATCGGACGGAGGCTGCGGTGCATTGTGCGGTTTCATGGAACTCGTGTTTTCCTTTGCTTTCCAATAGAGAATACTGAACGGACGGAGTGAAGTCAAACCCACCCGGAGCGGCGGCGTCCGTCATTCGGATGCGGACGGCGGCATGACGTTTCAATTCGTCACGATGCCGTCGGCCGCGGCGATGCCGAGCCGGCGGGCGGCGTCCTCGCGCATCTTGTATTTGAGGATTTTTCCGGCGGCGTTCTGCGGGAAGGCGTCCACGAAATCGACGTAGCGCGGCACCTTGTGCTTGGCCATGTTGGCTTTGACGAAGTTCTGCACGTCTTCCGCCGTCATGGTTTCTCCGTCTTTCAGGATGACCGCCGCAAGGATTTCCTCGCCGAGCGCCTTGTCCGGGATGCCTATGACCTGCACGTCCTTGATTTTCGGATGCGTGTAGAGGAATTCTTCGATTTCCTTCGGATAGATGTTTTCGCCGCCTCGGATGATCATGTCCTTGAGACGTCCGGTGATGCGGTAGTTGCCTTCGGGCGTGCGCAGCGCCAGATCGCCGGTGTGGAGCCAGCCGTCGGAATCGATAGCGGCGGCCGTCTCGGCGGGCATCTTGTAGTAACCCTTCATCACGTGGTAACCGCGTGTGACGAACTCGCCCACGGTGTCGTCCGGCAGGACCTTTCCGGTTTCCGGATCGACGATGCGGTTTTCGATTTCCGGCAGATCTCCGCCCACCGTGGTCACGCGCGTTTCGAGCGGATCGGTCGTCGTCGACATCGTGCAGCCGGGCGAAGATTCCGTCTGACCGTAGACGATGGTGATTTCGCGCATGTTCATTTTTTCCTGCACGTCGCGCATGACGGCGACGGGGCAGGGGGAGCCGGCCATGATGCCGGTGCGCATGCAGGAGAAATCCGTTTTCGGGAAATCCCTGTGGCCGAGCAGAGCGATGAACATCGTCGGCACGCCGTTGAAACACGTGATTTTCTCGAGATCGATGCACGCGAGCGCGGGCTTTACGGAGAAGTACGGCAGCGGCAGCAGCGTGGCGCCGTGCGTCATCGCCGCGGTCATCGAGAGCACCATGCCGAAACAGTGGAACATCGGGACCTGCACCATCATGCGGTCTGCGGTGGAGAGGTGCATGCGGTCGCCGATGCACTTGCCGTTGTTCACGACGCCGTGGTGCGTGAGCATCACGCCTTTCGGGAAGCCGGGCGTGCCGGAGGTGTACTGCATGTTGCACACGTCGTGGACGCGCACGTCGGCGGCCATGCGGAGAACGGTTTCGCGCGGCACGCTGGCCGCCCTCGCCATCGCGTCCTCCCACGTGATCGCGCCGCTCTGGCGGTAGCCGACGGTGATGACGTTGCGCAGGAACGGCAGACGCCGCGCGCGCAGCGGCGCGCCGGGCGCTTTGCCGGCGAGCTCGGGGCAGAGCGCGGAGATGATTCCCGCGTAATCCGAATCGCGGTAGCCCTTTTCGAGGACGAGAGTGTGCGTGTCGGACTGTTTGAGGAGGTACTCGGCTTCGGCGATTTTGTACGCCGTGTTCACGGTGACGAGCACCGCGCCGATTTTCGTGACTGCCCAGAACGTGATGAACCACTGCGGGACGTTCGTCGTCCAGATCGCGACGTGGCTTCCGGGCCTGACGCCGAGCGAAACGAGCGCGCGGGCGAACGTGTCGACGTCGTCGCGGAACTGCGAATACGTGCGGGTGTAGTCGAGCGTCGTGTACTTGAACGCGAGCTGGTCGGGGAACGTTTCGACCATCGTGTCGAGCACCTGCGAAAACGTTTTTTTGATCAGCGTTTCGCGCTTCCAGACGTACGCGCCGGTGCCGGCGGCGTTGCGGTACAGCGCGGGAGCGGAGCCGGCC